>NZ_JARXOW010000003.1 GCF_030182585.1 Pedobacter faecalis
TGGAAGCATGTGAGTCCGCCATCCGCCTTTTCCCAGAAAAAAGGCGGACTCATGGCTCACCCACACTACTCCCAAGGCGGACTTACCAGCCACTTGGTGCACACCAGGTAGCATCCAAGACAGATTTCGTGAAGCGCAATACGAATGTTAAATAATGTTAACCGCTTTGCAGTAGCCTGCCGTTTATATAGCTTAGCACCCTATATTTTTAATTGACGGTATCGTATTATTAGCTTATCTTTGCACAATGTTTAAAATTAAACACCTATTTATACTAATTTTCACCACTTTAGCCATTACTTTGGCCGGCTGTAAAAGCCAGTTTGAGAAAATCAGGGCAAGTAATGACGTAGGAAAAAAATACCAGGAAGCGCTCCGCCTATATAAAAAGAAGAGTTACTCCAAAGCACTGATCCTTTTTGAGGATCTGGCTCAAAAATACAGAGGCAGGGAGCAAGCAGAAGAATTGAATTATTATTACGCGCTGACGCTGTACAATCTTAAAGACTATACCACAGCAAGATATCAGTTTAAGCAGTTTGCAGATACGTATCCTGCCAGTCAGTATGCGGAAGAATGCAGATATATGGCAGCATATTGCTATTATCTGGAATCGCCAAGGCCCTCGCTGGATCAGGAAAACACTTACAAGGCCATAGATGCTTTACAGTTATTTATCAATTTCTATCCGAACAGCGCGCGCGTTGCAGACGCTACCAAGTACATAGGAATTTTACGGGGCAAGCTGGAAGACAAGGCATATGCAAATGCCAAGATGTATTACGAGCTTGGCGGCGTAGGGGTTAATGCTACTAACTATCGCGCCGCAGTTATCGCATTGCAAAATGCCCAGATTGACTTTCCTGACATTAAATATGCGGAGGAAATGGGTTTGCTTACTATTAAAGCCCAATATGCTTTTGCGCAAAACAGTATTGAGGAGCGCCAGGAAGAGCGTTTCAATGAGGCCATCACTTACGCTGACGAATTTGTAGAATCTTATCCTGAGAGCAAGTCGCTTGAAGAAGCTAAAAATTTAAAAAAGGATAGTGAGGCAGCTATTCTGAATGCCAGGAAAGTTCTGGCTGAGAGAAAAGCCAACTATGAAAGAATCAGGGCTGAAATGGCCGAAGACACTAAAAAAGATACTTTGAATTCAGTAAAAAACTCTTTAAAATAAGCACAATGAATAAAAATACTATACCCAATACTACGGTTACCAGAAATGTGAACGATCTGGACCAGCGCACTGAGAATATCTATGAATCGCTTGTGATTATCGCGAAAAGAGCTAATCAGATCTCTAATAACATGAAAGAAGAACTTCATGGCAAACTTGCCGAGTTCGCATCTTCTAACGATAACCTGGAAGAGATTTTTGAAAACCGGGAACAGATCGAGATCAGCAAGCATTATGAGCGTTTACCAAAACCTACTTTAATTGCTATCGACGAATTTTTGAACGGCAAGGTTTACCATAGAAATCCTGCTAAAGAGCAATAAATTTCGGCATAGGTTTAATATTGCATTACTGCATCACCAACCATGCTAAAAGACAAAAAAATTCTTCTCGGCG
This sequence comes from Pedobacter faecalis, assembly GCF_030182585.1. Taxonomy (NCBI): domain Bacteria; kingdom Pseudomonadati; phylum Bacteroidota; class Sphingobacteriia; order Sphingobacteriales; family Sphingobacteriaceae; genus Pedobacter; species Pedobacter faecalis. Next base: position 1,577 of record NZ_JARXOW010000003.1, read on the forward strand.
TTTGCGGCAGCATTGCAGCGTATAAGTCTGCTTCTTTAGTCAGACTGCTGGTTAAGGCTGGTGCAAACGTTAGGGTGGTGCTTACACAGGATGCATCAAACTTTATTACGCCGCTCACACTTGCTACGCTTTCTAAAAATCCTGTATACACTCAATATTTTGATTCCGAAACCGGTGTATGGAGCAACCATGTTGAGCTTGGCCTCTGGGCCGACTTCATGCTGATTGCGCCGCTGAGTGCCAATACGCTTGCAAAAATGGCTTCAGGCTTGTGCGATAATCTGCTTACAGCAGTATATCTTTCTGTGAAATGTCCTGTTGTTGTTGCCCCGGCTATGGACCTGGACATGTGGAAACACGAACAGACGCAGGCAAACATTCAAAAAATTATTTCTTTCGGCAATACCGTGATACAACCTGGAAGTGGTGAACTGGCAAGCGGATTACATGGTGAAGGCAGAATGGCAGAACCGGAAGACATTCTTGAGCAGCTTTCCAAATTGATCGGGTCTGGGCTCCCGCTTCTTGGCAGGAAAGTCATGGTTACTGCGGGACCAACCTATGAAGCGATTGATCCTGTAAGATTTATTGGCAACCATTCCTCAGGAAAAATGGGTATTGCAATTGCTGAAGAATTTGCACGCCTGGGCGCGGATGTGACATTGATTTGCGGGCCTACCGGCGAAAAAAGTGCGGATCCGGTGAAGCGCATTGATGTAACTAGTGCGGCAGAAATGCTTGATGCCTGCAAGAGCGTGTTTCCTGAAAGTGATATCACGGTAATGAGTGCCGCTGTGGCAGATTACAGGCCTGCGACGGTGGCTGATCAGAAGATCAAAAAAAAGGATAAAACGCTCCACCTGGATCTTGAGAAAACGGTGGATATACTAGCTACCCTTGGTGAGACAAAGCGCACCAATCAGGTTCTGGTAGGATTTGCACTGGAAACCGAGAACGAAGAAGCCTACGCCAAAGAGAAATTAGCCGCTAAGCATCTTGATCTTATTGTGCTTAACTCCTTAAACGATCAGGGTGCCGGATTCAGGTCGGACGCCAATAAAATCACCGTATTTGATAAGGCCCTCCGGAAAAAGGCTTTTGAATTGAAACCTAAGACGGAGGTCGCGAAAGACATCTGCATGGAGGTCTTAAAATTACTGACACCATGAAACTGTACGCCTCTGCCCTATTTTTGTTTTTGGTATTTTGTATCAATTTAAGCCAGGCGCAGGAATTAAATGCAAGGGTTCAGGTTTTGGCTCCTCAGGTAAGCAACATCGAAAAGCGGAATCTGGACATCATCCAGAACGTTGTAGCTAATTTCATGAATAACAATAAATGGAGCGACGAAACTTACCTGGCTCAGGAACGGATTGAGTGCGATTTCGTTATCACACTTACCGAGTGGGACGGAAGTTCTGGTTATAAGGCTGAAGCACAGATCCAGTCGAGCCGACCTGTATATGGCTCGTCGTACAACAGTGTTCTTTTGAATTTGAGCGACAAGGATTTCAGTTTCAACTATGCAGAGGGGCAACCTTTAGATCTTTCCAACGAGACCTTTACCTCCAATCTTAGTTCATTGCTTAGTTTCTACGCATATGTAATCGTCGGCCTGGATAAAGACAGTTTTTCCAGATTAGGCGGAACGCCTTACTACGGTAGGGCTGTTAAAATACTCAATCTGGCGCAGACAGCCGGCTACCCGGGCTGGAAAGCGGGCGACGGTCTGCGCAACAGGTTCTGGCTAAGCGACAACCTGACGAACCAGAATTTTGAGGCGCTCAGATCATTTATATATGACTATCATTTTGGGGGGCTCGACCAGTTGCACGAAAACCCTGCGCGTGGGGTGAAAAGGATCATAGGCATGCTTCCGGACTTGAAACAGATGGACAAGCAGCGACTAGGTTCACCGTTTCCTTCCTTCTATTTTACTTCTAAAGCTGACGAGCTGGTTAAGGTTTGTTCTATCCCGACCGGCGATCCTTCGGACCGGATCAAGGCCTATAATATCCTTGTGGATGTGGATCCGGCGAACATCAGCAAATATGACCTGCTTAAAGCAAACAATGATCAGGCAGGAAACCAGAGACTGAATTGATAAGTATTGCCGCTACGATGAATACGCAATGGCTAAAGTTTGCTAATTTAGCAGCGTATGCTACAAAGACTTTCTATTCGCAATTATGCATTGATCGACAGTGTGGAACTGGAGCCAGATGGCGGTCTGAATATTATAACAGGTGAAACCGGGGCAGGTAAGTCAATCATCCTCGGGGCGCTTTCACTGATATTGGGACAAAGGGCCGAAACGCGGTTCTTTTTCAATCAGGACCGGAAATGTATTATTGAAGGACACTTTCTTTTAAAGAACGAAGCACTGAAAGGGCTTTTTGACAGCAATGATATTGACTTTGGTACGGAGACGATTTTAAGGCGTGAGATTTCAACGGATGGCAAGTCGCGGGCTTTCATTAACGATACGCCGGTCAACCTCTCGCTCATGAAACAGGTAGGCGAGCAACTCATTGACATCCACTCGCAGCATGCAACGCTGGAGCTTAACGATCCTGAGTTTCAGTTGCTCGTGGTAGATACGCTGGCAGATCATCAAGGATTGCTTGACGACTACAGGGCTAAATTCAGGTTGTTCCAGAAAACGCAGCATAAATTAAAGTCGCTCCGTGAGCTGGCCATTGAAGCGAACAGTCGCCAGGACTACGAGCAATACCTGTTTAACGAATTGGATGCCGCGCGGCTTAGTAGCGGCGAACAAGAAGTCCTGGAACAGGAGCTGGAAACGCTGACGCATGCTGAGCAGATTAAGCATGCCCTGGTCGGCACCTATAATATCATCAGCGAGCAGGAAATCTCTGCTTTGCCTTTGCTGAAACAGGCGCTGAGTCAATTAAGCAGCGTTGAGCGGTTTAACACGCAGTATGCCGAGATGGCTGAACGCCTGCGTTCGAGCCTGATCGAGATCAAAGACATTTCTGATGAGGTGTTGTCGGCCGAGGAAAGCATCATCTTTGATCCTGCAAGGATCGAGGAGATTAACCTGAGGCTGAGCACCATTTATGCGCTGCAGCAGAAACACAAGGTCTCCTCTGTTGAAGCGCTGATAGCAATAAAACAAGACCTCTCCGACCGCCTCGAGGCGATATCTGCGGGCGACGATGAAATCACGCAAATTGAAGCTGAGCTGAAGGCGCTGGAGGAAGAGCTAAGGAAAATAGCCGGAACATTGGCTGACAACAGAGGCCGGTCGATAGCCAACGTAGAGGGCCAGCTGGCCGAAATACTGGTGAAGGTAGGCATGCCCAAAGCGAAAATAGTGATTGCGCACGAAATAGGAACGCAACTGCACAAGGACGGGCTTGATCATGTTAAGCTTATGTTTTCGGCGAACAACGGGCAAAACCCGGCGCCGATTGGAAAGGTTGCTTCAGGGGGGGAGTTGTCGAGGCTTATGCTTGCGATCAAGTCGGTACTCGCGCAACATACTTCTTTGCCTACCATGATCTTTGATGAGATTGACACTGGGATCTCCGGGGAAATCGCCATGCGGGTAGGCGATGTGATATCAGATCTTCAGAGAAATATGCAGGTTATTTGTATTACACATTTGCCCCAGATCGCTGCAAAAGGCCATAGTCATTATTTTGTGTACAAACAGGAGGACCAAGGCAAAACAAATACCGGGATCAGAAAGCTGGACTTTTCGGAGCGGGTATTGGCCATCGCTGAGATGCTAAGTGGTAAGGATCCTGGAGAGTCTGCCATCAGTCACGCTAAAGACTTGTTAGAAAACTAATTTAATTAGTATATTAGCTAAATATTTTAGCTAATGGAACTTTCTGATGACTATTATAAAGGCAGGGGTGCCCAGATCAATCCGGGTAACAAATTTGAGCGTAGCGCACATGAGAAGATACATGCGGAGGGCATAGATGATTGGGCTGAACCTGATCACAAAACCCGCTTTATTACGGGCGCTGCAAAGTCGATCGTGAACAAGGTTGACAGCCCAGATGTAGGGATGTCTTTTTCACTAAACCCCTATCAGGGCTGCGAACATGGTTGCATTTATTGTTACGCGCGAAACTCACACGAATACTGGGGCTATAGTCCGGGGCTCGATTTCGAACGCAAAATTATTGTGAAGACTGATGCGCCTGAGCTGTTCAAAAAGTTCCTTAACCGCAAGTCCTGGGATGGATCGGTTATTTCAATTTCGGGTAATACCGACTGTTATCAGCCGGCAGAAAAGAAGTTCAGGCTAACCCGGCAGTTGCTTGAGATCGCGCTTGAATATAAACAGCCCATTGGGATGATTACCAAGAATGCGCTTGTTCTGCGCGATCTTGATATTCTGCAGGAGATGGCGAAACTCAATCTTTGTATGGTCTACGTGTCGATCAACAGCCTGAATGAGTCGCTCAGGCAAAAGATGGAGCCTCGGACAACCACGGCAAGTCAGCGGCTCAAAGTTGTGCAGAAACTCTCGGAGGCAGGGATACCTGCGGGCGTAATGGTTGCACCGCTGATCCCCGGACTAAGCGATCATGAAATACCGGCGGTGTTAAAGGCCGTGGCCCAGGCGGGCGCCGTTGCAGCCGGCTATACGGTGGTACGTCTGAACGGTGCGATCGGCGGAATTTTTAAAGATTGGTTGCAGAAGAATTACCCAGACAGGTTTGATAAGGTATGGCATGCCATACAGTCGTGCCACAACGGCCAGGTGAACGACAGCCGCTTCGGTGAGCGCATGCGTGGAGAAGGGAACATCGCCCAGATGATCAGCGATAATTTTAGATTGCATTGCCGGTTAAACGGGCTCAATATACAGCAAGTTGAGCTGGATAGCAGCCGCTTTTGCGTGCCGAAAACCCAACTCAGCTTGTTTTAAATTGATGGTAAACCTACTTTTCAAGGAAGTTATCTACCTCACGATAAGCCTGAATGAGCCGGGTTTCACCTTCTTTTCCTTTGATGGAATTGCCGTGTTCCATGCCCATTATTCCTTTGTAGCCTTTGTTGTAAATATGCTTAAACAAGTTTTTGTAGTTAATCTCCCCTGTTGTAGGTTCGTTTCTTCCCGGGTTGTCTCCTATCTGTATGTAGGCAATTTCATCCCAGCATCTGTCGATATTCACGATGAGCTGTCCCTCGGTTTTCTGCATATGATAGATATCATATAGAATTTTACATGAAGGGCTGTTTACCGCCTTGCATACGGCGTAAGTTTCATGTGTTTGCTGAAGGAACAGCTCAGGCGTATCGCTCAGCGTTTCGAGTACCATGATCAGGCCATGTGGTTCAAAAATCTCCGCACCGGCGCGCATGGCATCTATAATGTTGGCAAATTGATTGCCCCAGGGCAAACGGCGCTCATAAAATCCGGGCACCACGGTAAGCCATTTTGCATTACAGCGCTTGGCCGCTTCTACCGAGCGCTTACAGGTTTCTACGAATTTATCTTTAAACTCCTTCTTCCCTGTACTCAGGGAAGTTTTCCAGTTATCGCCGCCGTCGACAACGAATACGCCCATACGCATGCCGAGCTTGGCAAGTAATTCGCCAATCTTGGTTTGCTCTTCTATGGACCGGTTCAGATAGCCGTTGTCCTCTATCGACCGGAATCCCTGATCGTGCATGAATCTGATCTGGTCGAGAAAGTCCTTCCCCGCATGATTTTGAAACATTCCCTGATGGGGCGCGTAATCGAGGTTAAAAGTCTTTCCGGCATATGCGTTTTGGGTGGCCGACTGATCCTTTGCAGCCGCATTCAGGACAGATCCTGTAGCTATTGCTCCGGTGGCAATGAATCCGTTCCTTAAAAATTCCTTTCTGTTCATACTTTAATATTGTTTGGTTTTCTCATTAATCAATAATCAACTTCCTGAACCCGGAAGTAAGTGTGTCTGCCACGCTTCCGTCGTCACGCTGGTAGATAAGATATGCTTCAAATTTTTGAGCGCGCGCCACAGCCAGAGCCTGTTGCACATCCATTGCCATTAAGGCATTGTCATATCCGTCGGCCGTCAGCGCATCTTTGGCGTAGACCGTAACGCTTATCATTTTGCTTCTTAACGGGTATCCTGTTTTTGGGTCGACCAGGTGACTTATGCGCTCGCCGCCTACATCAATATATTTCCGGTAATTGCCCGAGGTAGTCACAGCTCCGCTCTTTAGTCCCAAAATATGCCGGATACCAGGTTCCGGGCTTCCTGCTGATGCAGGCCCCTCTACCCCAACTTTGTACAATGAGCCGTCAGGCTTTCGACCATGAACACGAAGTTCACCGCCCAGCTCTACGACAAAGGAGCCGACTCCTTTCTTCAGAAAATGGCCAGCCAGTACGTCGACGGTATATCCCTGGGCTATGCCGTTCAGGTCGACCTCCACACAGGGCTTAAGTTTCTTTAAATAATTGCCCTGCAGTTTAAGTTTTTCCATCCCAACGCATGACAGCAAACTACTGATGGTCGCGCTGTCTGGTATCTTATTTATTTTGGCAGGGCCAAAACCCCACGCATTTACAAGAGGGGCAACCGTAGCATCGAATCGTCCGGCTGTTACTTTATTAATTTGCCAGGCCTTCAAAAGAACCTTCCTGAAATGGTCATCGATCTCACCACCTTCCTTTGCCTGATTAAACCGTGTAATTCTGGAATATGGCTTATAAAGAGACATGGACGAGTCTATTTGCATTAAGATCTCTTCAATATCATGCCGGGTAACCACACTGTCTTTTGCGTAGTACTTAATGGTATAGTCGGTACCTTGTGCAATACCAGAAATAGTAAACTGTCGCTGCTCATCCCTAAAAACAATGGGGATAAGAAGCGACAGCAGACATGTCAGGATCAGGTTCTTGAAGAAAAACACTGCACCCTAGATTACTTTAGTCTTCCCTGGCGTAGGTATCGGGTAAAAGCCTTGTGCATCCGGCAGGATTTTGGGATTTGCGTCCCAGGCTAGCTTATCAGGAAATAAGCTGTTCTCGGCCTGCAGGGCAGTATCCCACTTAATAATCTCGCCAGAATAGGTCGCATACCTTCCGATGATGGAGGAGAACGTACTTTTTGCGGTGCGTTCTGCGTCGGTAAATTTAAACTCACCTTTAGCTATGGCCTCAAATAATTCGTCGTGTTCGGTCTGATATGGGTTTTTATTGCCTTTCACATCGTGGTTATACAACTGCTTGCCGGCATAGTCTGATATAATGCCCTGGTTGCCCGCAGATAGGTACACCTTACCCTTGGTTCCTTGAAACGACTCATCGACACGGTTGGAAATACCTTCAAAGTGCCTGCACTGGCTATGGATTATCGTTCCGTCAGCGTAGGTCAGCTCGATAGAATGATTGTCATAGATCTCGCCGTATTCCTTCCCGGTGCGCCATGCCCTGCTGCCAGTACCTTGAACGGATACTGGATAGGCATTCTTAACCCAGTTGGCGATATCAATATTGTGTACATGCTGCTCTACGATATGGTCGCCACACAGCCAGTTGAAATAATACCAGTTTCTCATCTGATATTCCATCTCGGTCTGACCTGCCTGCCGAGGTTTTACCCATACACCACCACTGTTCCAGTATACCTGTCCGCCAGTGATGTCGCCAATTGCACCATCTTCGAGGCGCTTAATGGTCTCGCGATAATTGGTCTGATATCTCCGTTGCAGGCCAGTAACCACATTTAATTTCTTTTGCTTAGCAAGTTCAGCCGCAGCAAGCACCCTGCGGATACCTGGCGCATCAACCGCCACGGGCTTTTCCATGAACACATGTTTCCCTTGCTTTACGGCTTCTTCGAAATGCATTGGTCGGAAGCCCGGAGGTGTAGTTAAAAGCACAACATCTGCCAATGCGATGGCTTTCTTATAGCCATCAAAGCCTATAAATCTGCGTTCTTTTGGTACACTGATTTTATCCTTGAAGCGGTCGGCCAATGTACTATAACTCTTCTCGAGCCTGTCCTCGAACGCGTCGGCCATGGCGACAAGTTTTATATTATACTTTGTGCTCAGGGCTTGAAATGCGGCTCCTGTGCCTCTGTCGCCGCAGCCTATAAGCGCAATTTTAATGGTATCATCTACCGAGGAATGCCCAGGTGCAGCAAATGCAGCACCATTCAACATCATTCCACCGGCGAATAAGGCTGACGCTCTTAAAAAGTCGCGCCGCCCGTTCTGTGGTTCGTTTTTGTTCATTTTATTCAGGTTATATAAAGGTTTCAGGTATTCTAGTAATCGGAGATCGGCGCCTTGTTATAGTAGGCTTCAATCTCTTCTTTGGAAGGTGGTACCGCCGGACGCACCAGCCGGATGCCTACAAAAGGTGCTTCAGGGAACCACCAGTTGCTCTTTGGTATTTGCGGATCCAGTTGCTTCCAGGAAGGGTCCGATGCCATTCTTGCGGCCGATCGAAGCATAGAGGCTTCATCACTATAGGATCCGCCCCTTACCGCATGCGGATATAACTTCTCGGGAATGGCAACAGGGTTTTCTACCTGCTTCTGTGTGTAAAAATCTGGCAGGTACTGATCGTAGGTCCATTCTGCTACATTACCATATACGTCGTACAAACCCCAGGGATTCGGCTTTTTCTGACCAACAGGATGTGTTTTATTGTCACTGTTGCCCTTATACCATGCGTATTGATCGAGTGAAGCTGCATCGCTTCCAAAGAAGTATTCCGTAGATGCCCCAGCCCTACTGGCATATTCCCATTCCGCCTCCGTTGGCAGCCGATAGAAAACACCCGTTCTGGCATACAACCATTTGCAATACTGAATGGCATTATAATGTGTCATGGCCAGTGCCGGCTGACCAGCCTTACCCATTCCGAAAGTCATATCAAGATAGGGTTTAGTAGGCCGGGTTACGGCATCCACGTTCGCCGGAACAGGCGAGGTGCTGTGTGTCTTTTCGTAGTCTTTGTACAGAAAGGGTTCATAAATATCCCAGGTTACCTCATGGGTACCAATCCAAAAAGGCGATAGTTTGACCTTGTGAACCGGCGCTTCGTCAGCGTTACCGCTCTTGCTGCCCATCATAAACTCCCCGCCCGGAATTCCAGCCATGGTAAATGAGAGCTTCGTACCTGAAATTTCCTGAGTATAATCTTTTGGTTTCTGCTGAGCGTAACCCGATACACAGTTTGCAACAAGTATGGCGACGCTCAAGATTTTCTTTCGCATGTATGTTATATATAATGACCTAACCTAGTAAACCTTAAAAATAAGGTCAATTATCCGTAAATGCAAAGGCCCCTGTCATTTATTTGACAAGGGCCTTTGCATTACAATTATTGAGAAACTACTCTATGTTTCCTTCTTCTTTCTTGCGCTTTTTTGAAGGTGCCTTATTTTCAATAACGATTTTATCGGCTTCTGCATCATAATTGATCTCCAGAATATCGCCTTCGTTGATCTCTCCTTTGAGTATCTCTTCTGCAATCGGATCTTCCAGATATTTCTGTATCGCACGCTTAAGCGGTCTGGCTCCGAAGTTGGCATCAAACCCTTTCTCCGCTATGAATTCCTTAGCGTTGTCAGTCAGCTTGATCTCATAACCCAGATTGTGAACGCGGCCGAACAGTGACTTCAATTCAATATCAATGATTCGGAAGATATCTGACTTACCTAAAGAATTAAACACAACCACATCATCCACGCGGTTCAAAAACTCAGGAGCAAAAGCACGTTTCAAAGCGTTCTCTATAACGCCACGTGAGTGCGCATCAACCTGGTTGATCTTGGCCGAGGTTGAAAAGCCTACACCCTGACCGAAATCTTTCAACTGGCGGGCACCGATGTTAGAAGTCATAATGATTATGGTATTTCTAAAATCAACCTTACGTCCCAGACTATCGGTCAGCTGCCCTTCATCAAGCACCTGCAACAAAATGTTAAATACATCAGGGTGTGCTTTCTCGATCTCGTCGAGCAAGATTACGGCATACGGTTTCCTGCGTACTTTCTCAGTAAGCTGTCCGCCTTCTTCGTAGCCAACATATCCCGGAGGAGCTCCTACCAGACGAGAAACCGCAAATTTCTCCATGTATTCGCTCATGTCAATCTGAATCAGTGAATCATCGCTGTCAAACATGAAGCGGGCCAGCTCTTTGGCAAGCTCTGTCTTACCGACACCAGTCGGCCCGAGGAAGATGAACGATCCGATCGGCTTTTTTGGATCCTTAAGCCCTGCCCTGGTCCGCTGTATCGCACGGGTCAGTTTTTTAATGGCATCGTCCTGACCAATGATCTTCTCGCCAACAGTTTCGTACATATTCAACAACTTCATGCTGTCTGTTTGTCCGACCCTTTGAAGCGGGATACCGGTCATCATCGAAACCACTTCAGCAACATTATCTTCGCTTACAGTGTAACGTTTCGTTTTTGTCTCGCTTTCCCATTCCGCCTTCGCGCGATCAAGTTCTTCCAAAAGATTCTTTTCGGTATCCCTTAATTTAGCCGCCTCTTCGTACTTCTGGCTCTTAACGACCTTGTTCTTTTCGAGCTTTATCTCTTCTATCTTATTCTCTATATCAATGATGTTCTGAGGAACATGGATATTGGTAAGGTGAACTCTTGAACCAGCTTCATCCAGGGCATCTATAGCCTTATCCGGCAAAAATCTGTCCGTAATATATCTTGAGGTAAGAGCCACACAGGCGTTTATTGCTTCCTCTGTATAGGTAACGCCATGATGATCTTCATATTTCTCCTTGATCCGGTTCAGAATCTCGATGGTTTCATCCGGTGTTGCCGGCTCTATCATTACCTTTTGGAAACGGCGGTCTAGCGCCCCGTCTTTCTCAATATACTGGCGGTATTCATCCAGCGTAGTGGCACCTATACATTGTATTTCACCCCTTGCCAAAGCAGGTTTGAACATGTTTGATGCGTCGAGGGAACCTGAAGCACCACCGGCACCCACAATGGTGTGGATCTCATCAATAAACAAGATAACGTCGGTAGACTTTTCCAGCTCGTTCATCACAGCTTTCATCCTTTCCTCAAACTGGCCGCGGTACTTTGTACCTGCAACCAGAGATGCCAGATCGAGCGTAACCACGCGCTTGTTGAATAAAACGCGGGAAACTTTGCGCTTTACGATACGCAATGCCAGGCCTTCTGCAATGGCAGACTTACCTACACCGGGTTCGCCAATCAGGATAGGGTTGTTCTTCTTCCGTCTGGACAAAATCTGGGATACGCGTTCGATTTCTTTTTCACGCCCTACGATAGGATCCAGCCTTCCCTCCTCGGCAGCCTTTGTTAAATCCCGGCCAAAATTATCTAACACCGGGGTTTTAGATTTTATATCAGACACCTTTTTAGGCGCACTAAAACTGTCTTCCTCCCGGTAGTCGTCATCTCCGCCTGTAGATGCGCTGCTTTGCGGATCGTCTCTAAAGCCACCCTTGTTCATCTCAACCTCCTGTTTAAATATCTCGTAATTTATACTAAACTGAAGCAGTATCTGAGAGGCAATATTGTCATCGTCCCTCAGGATTGACAATAACAGATGCTCCGTTCCAATAAGATCACTCTTGAATATCTTAGCTTCCAGATAAGTAATCTTCAAAACTTTTTCTGCTTGTTTGGTCAGAGGAATATTACCCAGGTTTACTGTCACGCTCGAAGTACCCCTTACAGATTCCTCGATAGATCGCCGCAACTTTAGCGTATCAACGCCCAATGATTTTAATATCTTAATAGCCATACCATCGCCTTCGCGGATGAGGCCTAGTAAGAGATGCTCCGCACCGATATAATCGTGCCCCAACCGCAGCGCTTCTTCCCTGCTGAATGAGATAACATCCTTTACTTGTGGTGAAAATTTAGCTTCCATATATACCTTTCTAAAATGCGGAATGCCCTAAACTAAAAAATTTTGATTTATAAAAGCACCCCTGCTTTTTTTATTTTATCAACAATTACGCCAGTGCCTGTTATATGGATGCCCCGCCTGTCGTTATTTCATAAATGTTACCGACTTTTGACTAAGTTTCTTCATATTTGCAGGCCAACAAGCAACTATGTCAGACGAAAAAATAATCTTCTCCATGGCAGGGGTAAATAAGATTTACCCTCCCCAGAAACAAGTTCTGAAGAACATATACCTGTCCTTTTTCTACGGCGCCAAGATAGGCGTGATCGGTCTCAATGGATCAGGAAAATCCTCTCTTTTGAAGATCATTGCAGGAATTGATAAGTCGTACCAGGGGGAAGTTGTTTTTTCTCCAGGATATAGCGTAGGTTACCTGGCACAGGAGCCCGAACTCGACAATGAAAAGACCGTCCGCGAAGTAGTTGAGGAAGGCGTTGCCGAAATCACCGCAATCCTAAAGGAATACGAAGAAATCAACGAGCAGTTCGGCCTTCCGGAAATATACGAAGATGCTGATGCGATGGACAAGCTGATGGTGAGGCAGGGCGAACTCCAGGACAAGATCGATGCTGTAAACGCCTGGGAGCTAGACAACAAACTAGAACGTGCGATGGATGCGCTGCGCTGTCCGGACCCCGATACAAAAATAGCGGTACTCTCGGGAGGTGAACGCCGCCGTGTGGCCATGTGCCGTTTGTTACTTCAGGAACCGGATGTACTTTTACTTGACGAGCCTACCAACCACCTTGATGCTGAAAGTATCGACTGGCTTGAACAGTTCCTGAAAAATTACAAAGGAACCGTTATTGCCGTAACGCACGACAGATATTTCCTTGACAATGTTGCGGGATGGATCCTTGAACTGGATCGCGGAGAAGGTATTCCATGGAAAGGTAACTATTCGTCGTGGCTAGACCAAAAAGCTAAGCGTTTGGCCCAGGAGGAAAAGACAGAATCAAAACGTCAGAAAACATTAGAGCGGGAATTGGAATGGGTACGCATGGCGCCGAAAGCCCGGCATGCGAAATCAAAAGCCAGGCTGTCTAACTATGACAAACTGGCATCAGAAGATTCTAAAGACCGTGAAGAAAAACTGGAATTGTTCATTCCCGCCGGTCCGCGTCTGGGAAATGTAGTCATTGAAGCAAACGAGGTCACAAAAGCATACGGCGATAAAATACTATTTGAAAACCTGAGCTTCTCGCTTCCGCCTGCTGGAATCGTTGGTATAATCGGGCCTAACGGCGCCGGAAAGACCACACTTTTCCGCCTGATAACCGGACAGGAGACACCTGATTCGGGAACTTTTAGGGTGGGCGACACGGTTTCTCTTGGCTATGTGGATCAGATGCACAATGACCTTAACCCGGACAAAACCGTCTACGAAAATATCACCGATGGGCTGGACAACATCCAACTTGGAAACAAGGCTGTAAACGGCAGGGCCTATGTATCGAAATTTAATTTTAATGGCGGCGACCAGCAGAAAAAAGTCGGCATTCTATCCGGTGGCGAACGTAACCGCGTTCACCTGGCAATTACCTTAAAGAAAGGCGCCAATGTGTTGCTGCTTGACGAACCAACCAACGATATTGATGTGAATACATTAAGAGCATTGGAGGAGGCGCTGGAGAATTTCGGAGGCTGCGCTGTAGTCATCAGTCACGACCGCTGGTTCCTTGATCGTATCTGTACGCATATTCTGGCCTTTGAAGGCAATTCACAGGTTTACTTTTTTGAGGGCAACTACTCAGACTACGAGGAGAACAGGAAGAAGAGACTGGGTGATGCCACACCGCACCGTATTAAATACAAAAAGCTGGGTTAACCCAGCTTTTTGTATTTAATACCAATTGCTATTTATACTTCTCCTGCATCCGTACCAACAGGTCTTTGGTCTTTTGTATGCCTTCAGCTTCTGAATATTTAGAGCCCTCATATTCAATGCCGATAATACCGGACCACTTAGCCTCCCGGATGATCTTGAACATCCTGTCGTAGTCGATATTTGCTTCATTACCTGCTTCGTCAAAATCGTAGGTTTTAGCGCTTAGGCCTTTAGCATAGGGCAAAAGTTCTTTCACACCCTGATACTTATCATAGGTCTTTTCTGCACTGATCCGAAAGTTACCAAAATCAGGAAGAGTTCCGCAATAGGTATTATTTACCTGCTTCATTACATCCGCCAGCCATTGCCCGTCAGACGAATATCCTCCATGATTCTCAACGATGATGTTGATCTTACTCTTTTTGCCATATTCGGAGAGCCTTCCCAGACCGTCGACCGCCGCTTTCTTCACATCTTCGGCACTGCCCCTTCCGGCCGCATTTACGCGGATGGTTTTACATCCCAATACTTTCGCTGCGTCGACCCACTTATAGTGATTCTCCACCGCCTTAATCCGGGCCTCCTGGTTTAGGTCGCCAAGATCTCCCTCGCCGTCTACCATAATCAAATGGTTTTTTACACCCTCGCCTTTGGTAATGCTGAGCAATTCCTTAAGATATGCAGAATCTCTTTCCTTTTTGTTGAAAAAAGGGCTCACATACTCCACGATGTCGATACCAAAATCCTTTTTAGCTCTTACCGGAAATTCGAGATTTGTCATTTTACCGCCGAACAATGCATTATGAAACGACCACTCTGCAAGGGATATCTGAAAAAAAGGTGCTTTAACAGAAGCAAAGAGGTCGACCGGCAGCATGGTAGATAAACCGGTGGCCGCGGCAAACAAGCCGGCACTTTTAATGAATGACCTTCTATCTGTTGATTTCATAATATTTAATAATTAGGTTACTAGTTCGTTATAGAGAATGCGCTTCAAAGCTTCCTTCCAGCTCGGCCTGGTAGTTCAGCAAATCACGTTTTCGTTCCTCGCATAATACCTCATCCGGTTCTGTGGCTTCGGCAGCACATTTATACGCCCGGTATTTTTCCTTCAACGTGTCAAGCTCAAACCGCCGGGCAGCAATAAAATGGAAGTAACGAAAGGCATCCAGATCCAGCTGAACCAACTTTCCTTCCAGTATCTTCAAACTTTTTTCAGCGCAACGCAGTGTATCCCCCGCTTCTGTACCCGACTCAGCTTCATTCCGCATACACAAAACTTGCTGTCCCAAAACCCGGGCCTCAGCTATCAAGTTTATCGCCTCATCCGTAAAAATCTCTTCCGGTCCGCAAGCCGGAATCTGTATTGGCTTGCTGTAGACATCCTCCAGATCTTTAATAAACGGCTCTCTCAAATCGAAATAACCATTATAAAGTGCAGGGTATTCACTATTTACTTTGTTCATTTGGTCGGCGGCTAGTATACAAATAAACGCATTTCTGTTTGATTCCTAAAACTATATAATTAAGAATTTTGTTGTTCAGACATATATAAACACTATCAAAAGCAATCAGTATGAAAGCACACGAGAACCGTTTTAAACTACTGGCCGGCAACTTTTCCATAGAAAAACAGCATTATGCAAATATCGGTTTAGACGAAAGGCTTTTGTCTATGTTCCTTGGAGGCGTGCTCATGGGACGTGGGTTGAAAAAGCCACATAAGCTACCGTTTCTGGCAGGCATCTACCTGGCCTATCGTGGTTCTACCGGAAAATGCGCTATCTATGAAAAGCTTGGCATTGATAGCAGACACCCAAAAGCTATTAATATAAGGGGAGAATTTGACATAGATAAACCCGCAGCAGAAGTATACGCTTACTGGCGTAACCTCGAGAATCTGCCAGGAAGCCTGAAACACCTCCTGGACGTAAAGGTGATCGACAACAAACTTTCTCACTGGAAGTCTAATATATTAGGAAACATGTTCCCGATTGATTGGAATGCGCAGATCGTAAAAGATGAGCCAGGGCGACTGATTGGCTGGCGATCCCTCCCTGGTTCATCTATACATCATGTAGGCCGGGTGACTTTTACCGAAACCGCAGATGGTCTGGGCACAAAGCTCCATATCATCCTTTCCTACCATCCGCCGATTGGCGGCATTGGTGCAGGCATCGCAAAACTGTTAAATCCAGTTTTTGAGAACCTCCTGGTTAAGGAAATAAAAAGCTTTAAGCACAATATTGAGGAAGCCGTGCCCTTTTAAGCTGCGCTCATAAAAGCCAGGGCTGAAATAAAGGCGATGAGATAAAAGGCCAGTACAACGATGGTGAGTATTCCCCAGAATTTAAAAAAGCTCTTCATCGTAGCCATCGCGACCTCCAGTTTTGGCTGATCACCAAACAGCACCGCCTGCTTCGCCGCATTAGCATACTTAAAAAGCATGAAACTCGGATAGAAATAGATCAGCGCAATGATCATGAACATCACCGTTAGCCCAGAAGCACCCATAGCTGCATATGGGTTACTTTCTCCTGCCACACTATTCATGCTTGCCAGAAATGCGCCCGGACTAAAGGCCAGCAACACAATAAATACAGTGATCACGAACCCGATTATCGATAAAAATTTCGCCCATTTTGCAGTCTCATACAGATAGCTCCGAATATCCTCTGATATCATTAAAGGCTGCTCTTCCAGATTTTCCATAGTTATTACTCGTCTCTTTTAGGTTGCCTAAACTTAAAGATTATTTTTAAAAAAATGATACCTTTGCCGCTCAAATCAAAGAATAAAACACTCGATGGCATTACAATGTGGTATAGTGGGTTTACCAAATGTTGGAAAATCAACTTTATTTAACTGTTTATCAAACGCAAAGGCTCAGGCAGCGAATTTCCCGTTCTGTACTATAGAACCCAATGTGGGCGTGATATCGGTACCGGATGATCGATTAACAAAGCTGGCCGAACTGGTAAAGCCAAACCGTATTGTACCAAACACCATCGAGATCGTAGATATTGCCGGATTGGTAAAGGGTGCTTCCAAAGGGGAAGGGCTTGGAAACCAGTTCCTGGGGAATATCCGGGCAACGAA
Organism: Pedobacter faecalis; assembly: GCF_030182585.1. NCBI lineage: Bacteria > Pseudomonadati > Bacteroidota > Sphingobacteriia > Sphingobacteriales > Sphingobacteriaceae > Pedobacter > Pedobacter faecalis. The sequence continues at coordinate 18,414 of NZ_JARXOW010000003.1, forward strand.
TGCGATTATCCATGTACTTCGCTGTTTCGATGACGGCAACGTAATCCATGTTGACGGGTCAGTTGACCCTATCCGCGACAAAGAAATCATTGACACAGAACTGCAGCTTAAGGACCTTGACACTGTTACAAAGCGCATCCAGAAAGTTGAAAAACTAGCCAAAAACGATAAGGACGCGAAGAAAACGTTTGATGTGCTTAGCGTTGTAAAAACCCATATTGAGAGCGGTAAATCTGTGCGCTCAGCTCCGCTCACCGCAGAGGATTTTGATCATATACAGGATTTAGGCTTGCTGACGCAGAAACCGGTGATGTATGTATGTAATGTTGATGAGGCTTCAGTAGTGAGCGGCAACAATTATGTAGAGCGGGTAAAGGAAGCGGTTAAAGACGAGCACGCCGAAGTATTGGTGATTTCAGCCAAAATAGAGTCTGAAATAGCAGAGCTTGAAAGTTACGAAGAACGCCAGGAATTTCTGGCCGACCTTGGATTAGACGAGTCTGGCGTGAATAAACTGATCCGGGCAGCATACAGGCTTCTTGACTTATACACTTATTTTACAGCCGGGGTACAGGAGGTTCGGGCCTGGACAATCACTAAAGGTTTCACCGCACCGCAGGCTGCCGGTGTTATCCATACCGACTTCGAGAAAGGGTTTATTCGCGCTGAGGTCATCAAGTATCAGGATTTTGTAACGCTGGGATCTGAGAACGCCTGCAAAGAGGCTGGTAAGCTAGGTGTGGAAGGTAAATCTTACGTGGTAGAGGACGGCGATATCATGCATTTCCGCTTCAACGTATAAAGCGCCGGCAACTTTTTCCGGCTTAAAGCAGAACGCCTTTCAGGAAATACAGCGCCATCGTGAAATAAATGAGCAAGCCGGTAACGTCTACGAGGGTTGCTACGAATGGCGTTGACGATACCGCGGGGTCAGCGCCGAGCCTTTTCAATAGAAGCGGCAGCATCGATCCCATGAGCGTTCCCCAGAGCACAACCCCAACCAGCGAACAGCCCACGACCATGGAGATCAGCACCGGCTCTGTAAGTGCGCCGCCAAGTAACTGCCAGCTAAGGATCACACAGAAACTCAATAAGCAGAGCGTAGTGCCTAAAAATATTCCCGAGAATATTTCCCGCCGCATAACGCGCCACCAATCTTTAATGGTTACCTCGCCGAGCGCCATAGCCTGAATGATCAATGTGGCAGCCTGAGATCCGCTGTTTCCTCCGCTCGACATGATCAGCGGAATAAACGTCGCCAAAATGACTACCTTCTCGATTTGACTTTCAAAATTTGACATCGCAAAAATTGTCAGCAACTCGCCAAAGAAAAGCAATATAAGCCAGACTATGCGCTTTTTGTAAAGCTGAAAAACAGGAACGTCGAGATACGGCTCGTCCAGCGCCTGTGTACCCCCGATCTTATGAATATCCTCGGTGTATTCCTCGTTGGCAATCCACAGGATGTCATCGACGGTTACGATGCCCAGAAGAACCTGGCTATCGTCGACCACCGGCAACGCTACCCGGTTGTTCATCCTGAAAACGTTGATGGCTTCTTCCTGTGGGTCGTTTACATGCAAGGAAATCAGGCGCTGATCGGTAAGCGTCCCAATTTCGGCCTCCGGATCCGCAAGGAGAATTTCCCGTATTCTTATGTCGTCTAGTAGAACGCCATCCTTATCTATAACATAGATTACATCGATCGTCTCAGAGTTCTTTCCGTACCTGCGGATATGCGAGAGCACCCGGTTTACTGTCCAATGTTTTTTAACAGCAACGTAATCCGGGGTCATCAGACGGCCAACGCTGTCCTCCTTATACCCTAAAAGGGATAAGGCCTCCACCCGATCCTTGGCGGGAAGCAGGATAATCAGCTTTTTTACCGCATCACCGGTTAATTCACTGAAAAGTGCGGTACGGTCATCCGGCGGCAGCAGGTTAATAAGTTCGGCCAGCTTGGTTCCCGGCAGTTTACCTATGATGCGTTCCTGGGTAGGAAAATCAAGAATTCTAAATACATTTACCGCGCGTTTGGCAGAGAGGGTCTCAATAAAACGTACGGCATGCTGGGGTAATTCGTCAATTAAGTGCTCTACATCAGATATGTTCAGATCGTCCAAATAAATCTTCAACTGTCCATCGTCCTCAATTTCTATCAGTTTTTCGATTTCTTCAACGATTCTTTTCTCCATATGCCGACGTGTTTACATGATATATTACCTTCCCGCAAAAATGCCTCTTTTTCTCGTAAATTCAGTCATTCGCTGACATATATTTAAGTCAACCTCATATTTATCTGAGATCATTTTTATATATTTGCGGACTTTTGTTTCCGTAGTTCAATGGATAGAATGTCAGATTCCGGTTCTGATGATGGGGGTTCGAATCCCTTCGGGAACACTTATCGTAAGAATAAACCCGCCTAACGTATGTTTTAAGCGGGTTTTTTAATGACTAAGATTATTGGTGTAAACATAGTGTAAGCAAAGTGTATTTTACCGCTTCCTCAACCACCAAACCAGCCCAACGACCAGCAGCAAACCAATAACCAACGGCCACATAAACCCATAGTCAGGATCACGCTGGACTTCGCTACTGCTCCACTTTGAATTGGCGTTTGTTTGATTCTCCTGCACCCTTCGTATTCCCTCCTGAATATCGTTGCGAACAGTCTGTTCTACATCCATACGAACAGGTAAGGTTTGAGGCTTGACAGTTGCAACTGCCGTAAGTATTCCGGTCTGGACATCAAGTGTAAGCTTCACATCCACCAGGTCGCTTTGTATCGCATTGATGCCTTTAATCAGGCTATCCTGGTTCAGCTTTGTGGTTTGGGTAACCGTCCGCTCGGGAGTGGTAACAACTGTGTCCGCAGTCTTCCTGATGGTTGTAGTAGTTCGATCTACCCTGACAGCGATACTGTCGGTAGAAGTTCGGGTTTGAATGGATGCAGACTCTGACTCGTGCAGCTTGAAAACCTTACGTATAGATCCGCAGGCCGAAAGCGTGACAGCAATAAGTAGGTAGATGATTAGATTTTTCATGTTACAGGCGGTTGTGTTCCAGTAAGTCCCTCAGTTCGGAAGCCTTGCTGTTGATGCTGTCTAGCTTTGTTGAAAGCGGTATTGCGATCTGCTCGTAGGACTGGATATTTGTGTCTATATTGCTTGGCTTTGCTGATAGAAATAATATAACCACTGGTATAATTAATATCTTTTTCATTTTCTCTTGTTTTTATTGAAATATTCCTTGACCGATTCTACTGTACCATTGATGTTAAGCAGGGTTGTATCGACACTCTTTGATATGCTGTCCTGTTTGGCTTTGATTGGCTCCATTTGCTTCGGTATCTCTCTCCTGACGCTATTTCTAACCTCACTGATCATTTCATCTTTGGACGCCCGGTTGTCGTTAAGTCTATCCTGATATCCCTCTATAATGATATTCAAAAGCCATACATTTATTAGCACTGACACTATAGCAATAGTGCCGTAGGGGTTCTCTTTGATGGCCAAAAAAAGCCGGTCGAACATCCTTTCAAACCACGCCCCTTTTCTGTCTATTACGTCTTGATTTGGCATGGTTAGGCTTCGTTTTTAGATAATTCTCCGGTTTCCGATAATTTGATTTGCCTAACGTTAGCAGGCTCGCCGACTGCGTATTTAGGAGTTCGAATAGCTATGCATCTTTCTTTCGCTATCCATGCGAAACCAACCGCATTCGATTGGTTGCCTCCGTAGACTAAGTACGCATGATCGTTTTCACCCACATAAAACCCTACATGACCTCCGCCTGGCCGAACAAAAACTAAAACGTCCCAAAGCCTCGCGCACCCGATTCGCGGCACGCCCCAATTTGCCCATTCACGAGCGGCGAGCAACTTGCCCGAGCTAAAGGCGTAATTGCAGCGCTTTGCAACCACCCCAACAAAAAGGCCACACCAAGGGATATCGTCGTCAGTATACCAGCCTGATACACCAACCTCCTTTGCCCATTTAATAATATTCGGATTACTTCCCTTTCCTGCATGTTCCAATGTGCCATAGTGCCTGATTGCTTCTACCAACATCTTAGGCGCACCCTCTAAATTCAACCAGCTATATTTCTGCGGCAATCCCATATCAATGATTTACCAGCAAAACTACATCCCTACTACACGCGCGTGAGGTTTAGCGGTTTACGTGGGTCGGATAGTAAATAATTACTACTTAAGTGGTATTTACAATGCGACAGGCACGCTCGACCTTTGAAATATGAAAAAGACACTCATTATCATGATATTAGCTACCGGACTTTTTGCCTGCAAGAAAGATTGCCCTGTACCGGAGGCACCAGAATGCCCAACGTTCATTTTGCCAAATGAAGTAAGATCACTGGAAACTGGAAAACCCGAATGGATTGGCCGGGCACCGGTTTACGATACAAACGGGTCGCTATTGTATGTAGGGTATATTTATCGAGAGAAGTGTTAGGCGCGCAACCCTACGGATTCAGCGTGCACCTAACAAGTATTCCGTTTAACCACTCCAACGTGTAATAATCAGACCCTCCAACACGCACACCGTCTAGGGTAATTGATACGCCTGTCCGCTCGCCTTCGCCTACTTTGATACTTGACCCGGACAACACGACATTGCCGCCCACACTCAGTGTCCCCGTAGTTTCAATCCCTTCTTTAGTCATTTTAGACACCTGCGTCATGTCGGGAGTAGACGCCTGTACATGTCCAGTCGTTTCAAAGCCTTTCCGCCCCATCGAACTGAAGCCCGCTGCATCATCGGGCGTGATGCCTACTGATACGCCAGGACCGACTGCAGCGTAGAAATAAGTCATCACCCCGCCGACAAGTTTTTGGTATAAGAAGTTACGGGGTTTGGGAAGAATAGGTATAGTGGTGCTTGTTACGTTGTTAGTTTCAATCGCACTGTCATCATCAATAAGTAACAGTTCCTGCTCGGTGGCACTGATCAGCTTGATATTATTTTCAGATTCCAATATCTGCACCCTCTTGCCAGTTGCATTGGTCCGCAGGTTCTTTACGATCAGGTTTATGAACTCAGCGCCGGTAGCTATCACCTGCCCCCTTATGGTGAGCTGCCCGTCATTTGTAACGCCCCAGTCCATACCGCTTAACAGATCACCAATATTGAATCGGTCATTATCCAGGTCTATGTATGTCTGACCGCTTGCTGATTCAATACGTCCGGTGCTTAGGGTCCCTGCAACTGCTGATGTGCGGCCTCGGAGACTTACAAACTCGCGCTGGCCGGCAAAGATGCTGGATATGATGCCATACGGGAAATGATAATAATCCGGATCGTCCTCAACGCCTATTTTGTCAAGGCTAACGATAACGTCCGCCAGCTGGCTATTCCGGTAGGCTTTAATATATACGTAGTATGGTTGATTGGCTTCCAAAGCCTCTGTAATCCCCGTAACCGTCCAAATCCCCCCATTATCTGTATACTGTTCATGAACTATTTGCCCGTCAGTAGCGACAAACTCATCCACTTCAAGCGTACTCGACACACTGGTCTGGTATGATCCGCCGTCAAGAGTGATGAGCAGCATTTCAGCCCGTAGCGTATTGAGTAGGCTTGTCAGTTCGTTGGTTGTACGCCAATTGAGACGCGCGCGGTTGATGTCGCCGATCTTGTTCAGGTTAAGCGCCTTGCGTGTCGATGCTACTGAGTTGGCCTGACGAACAATCGGCGAGCCTTTAACGGCTACATTGGATAGCTTCAGGTTGGTATACTTGTACTCATCGTGCAAATCCTGATCAAAGCCGACCGCCCGTATCTGGCCGTCAAGCAATACGTCATGATCTTTAATGTGATAGTAGTTCCCAAGCTGCAGGGCAATGGAATGGTTATCAAAGAATACGTGATCGGTAGGTGTTTTATACGTACATTTTGGGATCGACTCCTCCTGGAAGTATTCGGTACCGCGTTCGAGCAGACGCGCTTCGGCGGCTGTCACGTATGCAGTAGGCATTTGAATATCGAACAGGCTGAAGGTGTCACCAACAGCCGCATGCAGATCCTCAGACGGAAGTTCGAACGCTTTCTCCATCTCATTCTTGTTGAACTTGATCGTGCGTGTTGTGTGGTTGTAGCCCCCCTTAGCAATCTCAAAAACGTATCCTGCTAACTGGCCAGTCAGGAAAGTAATCTTGGCTGACAAGTCGCCGTACAGGTGTGCGTTAATGTCAAAGTCAATGCCTGTGTCGGTTATGGTGTACATATCAGAAGTAGCGGTGACTGTACCCACATATTCGGGGCGTATGTCGTCGAACGTAACGGATTCCTCAATCTCATCCGGACCGTATTTCGGCCCCTGAATGTAAGTGCCTGACGGGATGGTTAAGCGCTTACGGCCGCCCCGGTAGTTCGCAGGGATGTTCTGCTCGGATCCGTAAACATTAAGCCTGCTGAACACATCACCGCTGGCATTGGTTCGTTCCAGACCGCCGGCGATACCTTTCCTGTATTCGAATGTGTACTCAGCCGCTTGGCCACGCCGTTTAAGGGATATAACCTTGTTATCCACCCACCATTCCGTCTCAAACGCCTCGGCTAGCTGAGCAAGCGCCTGCAGGATATTCTCTCCATTAAATGCCAATAGCTTAAAACCGGTATCTGCCTCAACCTCTCCCTTACTCCACCCTTCACTTATGGCATTTGCGTTGGCAATGGCAAGGTCAAGAAAGTCTTCAAGGGTTCCGTTAAGCTCAAACTGTTCCTCGGTCAGTTCATTCTCATAGTTGTACTGCTTATACTTCCATTTGGCTAGGCTGTAGTACTGCGCCTGAAACTCGAGGTTATAGGTGTAGTCGGTGGTTGACGCCTTAGTTACATCCGCCCATCTATTTAGCGTGTACGTCTCCCCCCAAACCGTCACATAGTCGCCATGCTGGAAGTGAACCGGGTTTGGCGTCCGAACCTGCATCGAGACGATGTTCTTAACCATGACCTCACGCTCGCGCTGGCCTGTCGGGCGGCATATTAGTATAGGGTGGCCGTTACGGCAGATAGTGTATTGCATATGCCGATATATTATTTAAATATGTGGGTAATTCCGTCTATATTTTACCAGAAAAATATAGTACGAAACACAGACTACTAATAGAAATAGGAAGTACAATTGACCAAATTTGAAAATTATTCCGGCCAATGGAGGGGTGACATAGCATAATATGGATAACGTTTCTTTTATTGTAAATATGAGGAGTTTGATTATTCGCTTCATTTCTTGGTAATTTGATCAAGCAATTAGTAACATTTCATTAGCCAGGATTTTTCCCAATATCTCATGAGCAAATGTTGAGGGGTGATCATCGGTGCCACCTAAAGACTTGATAACTAGATTGGATTTCGGCGACGTGTTAATTTTAGACCATATATCAACAACAGGTATTTTCCACTGTGTAGACAAAGCCTGAAATGCTGCTATGCCCTGCGTGTAGTTATATGAACTACCAATTAACAGCAACATTCTTGCATTAGGATTAAGAGAATACATCTTGTCCATTAGGAATAACAGCGCTCCTAAAAAAGTGGTCCGGTGTGCAGAAAACGGTGAGGCGTCATTGTATTGCCATGTGTTTTTATTGAAAGCATTCCAGTCCGTTAAATCGAAGTTTGCATTATTAGGCACCACATCAAAAACCCAAAGATCAGCATCAGCATTGCCAGGGGTGAATACATTTTCCCATGTTCTGTAATACGTGTTGCTACTACCGCCGGGAACATAAGGTGTTACTGGAGCAGCCGAGATAGTTATTCCGTTGTCCAAATATTCTTGTTTAGATAAAACGGTCGATCCGTTTGGCCTTGGAGCCAGACCGCCAGAACCATTATCTACTGCGTGTATAGCCAGCCCAGGCACCGACGCATTAACAAGGGTAAAACCTAGTTTATTTGCGGCCTCAAGCGCATAGCTTTTCGTTGCATTAGCTCCAAAAGGCACGGAAGTCCCAAGCCAAACTATTTTTTTTCCAAGGAAATGATTTTGTGATTTTTCTAGGGTAACATCAGCTTGTAGTTCAGATAGATTCGGTAGCTCATAACTTACTCGTTCTAACTTTGCATAGACCGAAGAGCTGTTGTTTACCAATGCTACATATTTTGTTCCTGCGGGAATCGTAAGCACTTGTCTTGTATAAGCAGTGTTTGTGCTCGTGCCTCTATTTTGATAGCCCAAGTATGTCATACCGGAATCGAAGTATACTGCCAGCGCGGTGCCTGTTCCAACGATTCTTGTTGCGGTTGCCAGTAACTGATCGGTTATCCCAGAAATATCAAACACCTTTGTTAAATAGCCAGAAAAAGGAGTCCAATTTCCCGGGGTATAATTATAGAAGCCTGGTTCCGATGCAGCCGCCCCTGATATTTCCGTGTATACGGCAGTCTTTAGGTTTGTAACGTCCGCTTGCAGACCGCCCACGTTTGTCTCCAGTACTGTAACTCTGGAACTTGTGTCAGGAGCAACATAAATAGGTGCAATAGCAATATTTGAAGGTAGCCCGCTATTGATTATAACACCGGTTTCATCGCTTAAAGCGTAATCAAACCATATTTTTGCAAACATGCCGGCATAACCTGTTACTGAGTTTAATGAAATTTCTGCATAACCGGCCGATAACTCTGAGCTGGTGAAAAGTTTACTTACTTGTTGCCCGGCCGTAGTGTTCCTCAGTTCTATGTAATTTAGCAAGCTCGGTGTTGCGGTGTAGTTTTTGGTAAAAACCCTGATCACCCATACATCAGATTGCCTTGTCTTATCGGATACTTCAATTCTGACATTCTTAATCATTTTAGTAGCCGCTATTTCCAAATTGGTAAATGCTATCTGTCTGTTAAGAACATACGGTGCGGCACCTGCTGAAACGTAACTAATTTTCGTCTGAACTGAGCCATCTGAGGTGGGTTTAAAGATGATATTTTTAGCGTTTGGATTACTTGAGGAAATAAGCAATTCATTTGTTGCGCCAGCCAGTGACAAGTCAAACCAAATACGGATAAATTGTCTTGCAAATCCGGCAAAGCTATTAATGCTAATTTCACAATAACCAGCAGCAACTTCAGCGCTACTAAGGCTTTTGTTTACGTTTTGCCCTATGGTAATATTCCTGAATTCTATATAGTTGGTTAAGCTGCCTATTGTGCCCTTCACAAAAGCATTTATGACAAATTTATCGTTGCTGTGAGCCTCATCATAGTAAGACACTCGAATGTCTTTGATGATCTTAAGAACGGCAGATTCTCCTGCGGTGAAATTTGATTCTTGGCTTAAAAGGTATCCCCGACTTAGGCTCATTTTTACAACCAAGCCATTGTTGCTATAATCCGGACCTGGCCACCAATACTCAACAATAGGGTGGTTCTCGCCCTCAGTAATCCCCACAACTTTTCCTTCCCGTTTATTTTTGCCAGTTCCGTCTACCTCATTAGGGATAGCCGAACGGGCGGCATCCAACGAAACGTACGGTCCGAAGTATCCAGTAGGTATCTCGCTTTTAGTAACATAAGCCGCAAGCCCCGGCAGCGGCTTCACCTCCTTAACCCAAACCTCCCCTTTCTTAGCGAATTGGACAAACCCACCCTCAATGTCATCGGTTGTCACAACAATTCCCCCGTACTCTGGATACGTTCCCGCATCAAACACATTGGCCAGTGTCACGTTAGGCGGCGGAGCAACACCGATCTGAGCGGTAACCTGTCCAGCTTCAAGCGCATCAATGGCTGCCTGTACCGCGTCATTGTCCAGTACAAACGGCAACGTGTTCCATGGTGTGACGCCTGTACCTATCTTGAACTTTATCGGGTTCGTACCTAATACCACCCCGATTTCGCCCTCTTTAAGTATCTCATTGAGTGCTTCCCATTCAGCGGCCGTCCGCCTTCGCATTAACATTCTACCGTACTCAGTTGCCATTTATCCTCCTTGCACCCAACTGTGCATTGTATATTTAATCCCCATTTCCATCAAGTATGATCTCCGTCTCCGGCTGAAACTCCTCGTAGCACTGGATCAGCTTCAAATCAAACATCACCCCATGACCGCTTGCCGTAGTATACCAACTCATACCGCTAGCGCCTGTATACCTCACGCGGTACGTCTTGTTAGTGCTATACACGTACAGCGATTTGCTGCCAGTGCCCGACACCAACGCCCCAAGCAAGGCGTCCTTACTCGCCACCACATCAGCCACCGTCGCCCCGGTTATCGCCACACTCAACACGACCTCCCTGTCCTGAAATACCGCAGGCCTGTTGAGGTAAGTCCGCCCCGAAACTTCCGGGTAATCCGAATACTCAATTGGCTTAACAAGGTCAGGCTCTTCAAACATCTTCAGCCCGTCACGTATAACGGCTGCATATGCTGTGAAAAAATCCTGACCTTCTAATGTTGCTTGCTGCATAACTTTTGCTGTCCCTTCGCGCGTTGCGTGGGTTACTTCAAATTTACCTATCAACCATGCGCTGATCGGAGGTTCGAGTTTACGTGCGGCATTTGGTAAAGTGGTGGCGTCAGTCTTGCACTGATTATTAGAATTTTAGAATATTGTAGATTTTCATATTTTTGCCAAACCAACAAACCAACCAAACATTAAATGAATGCTTTCACAGAGTGGTGGGCTAACTACGATACTACTGCCTTTTTTGGCGACATAGTAACCGGTCTTGTAGCCTCTTTAATTTTCCTTTTTGGACTATATTTATTAAAGCCCGGTATAAGAATTTGCGATAAGATCGCATTCCAGTATGATAGTAATGCAGAACTAGAAAAGAGGCGTCACTATTCCTTTAAGATTGTAAACCGGTCTCTTTTCTTCAAGGTATACGATATCCAAATAAGAGCGTGGACTTCAAAGGTGGAACCATCCATTAATGCTGACGATGTTTCCTTCAAGTCAATAGCTTTGGTTAAAGACTACCAGTGGGTTCTTTACCGAATGTTTATAGGCCACTTGTTTCAGGATATCAGGCTAGGCGAAAAACGCCTTGAAAAAAGAACTGACTATGCTGCTCAGTTTTCAACCTATGACGATTTAGCAAAATTAATAGATGCGGGACATTACGTAACCGTAGAGGTAATTGCAAAGCACTCCTTGACGGGCTTCACCAGAGTAAGAGCTAAGAGATACAAACATAAGAACGATTTAACCGAAGGCACGTTCCACAGTGGTAACTCATGCAAAATCAAGGTATAAAACTTTTTTTACGATTAGATGTTGATTATACCAAACACTTGTACTAACTTTATTTCAACTAATAAAACCAACTCAATGATGGACATTATAGTTAAATAAGAAAGAGGCTTATAAAAGCCGCTTCTTACAGACTAACCAAACACAACGATCCAAAAAAAAATTATTAACCTGCCCCACACCTAACAATGTGGGGCATTAATTTTAGATCGGCCCATACCCATTCCCATTCAGCGCCTTGGCGTTTTCATCCATCTTCCTGTCAATACTGATCAAAGCTGCTTCAACCCGTTCTAGGCGGTCGGTGTTGTTTGCTGTGCGGAGGGTGTTGGCTTCTATCTTGACCAAGGCATCTAACTTGCGTAGGGATACATCATATACCTTCCCGAATGAATCAGCCATTCGCTTAACTTCGGCGTTTGTCTGTACCAAACTGATTTGCATGCCACCCAAACGCCCGGCCAACAGATCCGCCTGATCGGTAGTGATGGTAGAAACACGGGCCGATAGGGTACCGTTGTTGCTGGTGCCTTCGGTGTCAGGGGCCACGCTGTTGATGTACTCCAGACGTTTCTTGCCGTATTCATCAGCATCTTTGTAAATGTTCCTCAACAAAGCATCTTCCTCAGAGGTGATCTTTCCGTCCATCAGCGCCTCATCCAGCTTTTTATAGTAGTCTTGGAGGTACTTTTCTGTGATATCCCCCTCTAATGCCTTCAGAAGTCCCCGGCGCAATGATTTGGTTAAGAACTCCTCTGCTGAGCCTATCCCGTCTGTAAGGTTGGTGATGAACTCATCTACAATGGTGCCGAGGCTGGCGCCAACTCGTTCAGCACGCAAGTTGTTCGCAAGTTCCTGCGCCATCTTGTTAGCTTCAATCAGGTTTGTGACTATTGTTGCGGTCGAGGAGTCAAGTTTCCCCTCATCGAGTAGCTGCTGCAGCTCTGCCAAGTCAGTAGGCAAGCCAAATTTCCCACTTGCCTGAATATCTGCTATGAGACTTTTGTAAAGGAAGTCAACCTTGCCTGTTTCGTTAAATTTCTGTATCTGCTCATCGAGGTTTTTATCACCTGTTAATTGCAGCCTCCCTTTCAACTGCTCGGTATACTTGGCTTCATTCTCTCTGGCCTTTGCCAGCGCTTCCCCATACTTCAATATCCGTTCTGTACCATAAACATCATCCAGCAGTTCAACCTGACGCTGCAACGCTTTATTTAACGCCTCGGTTTGCTTGTTTTGAAGATCACGGGCATATGCTGCCTGCTCCTCCCTCTTAGCGGACCTGTCAAACAGTTTGAAGATGCTTGAGAATATTGACACTCCGGCGCCCACGATGCCAAGTCCTGCGGTAAGCTGTCCAAGTCCAGTGGTCGCAGACTTGAAGTCGTCCATTCCTTTTTGAATATTGCCGACCTGACCAACGACATTCGAGACTGTCGATAATACTTGCGCAAAGGCGCTGTCTACATTGCCAACAGAAGAGACTACCTGATCAATCATATTAGCCAGATCAATGAGTTCTTCTCCAGCTTCCTTGGTTCCGCGTATGATAGCCTTTTTAGTCTTGTCAAAAAGTTCCTCAGTTTCCTTGGCTACCTTTTCCGATACCGTGCCAGCAGACCTGTCGTTTGCAAGAACAGTACGCGCGTTTTCAAGAACTGCCAGGGCCTCTTTTCGAGACATTGCCTCAATACCTTCCAGCAGCTTTTCATACTCGTCGAGTTTTTTACTATTGGCATCAACTAAATCCTGCAACTCCTTATCATACGCCTGCTTCCGTACTGCAAGATTCCTTGGATCGTTAGCAAGCAATGCAGCATCAGCCTCAAACCTCTTACGGGCATCCTCCATCTGCTGACCAAAGTCCCGGTAGTCCTTCAACAGTTGCTTATAATGATCCTCCGCTTCCTTCTCATCACGCTTCCGCTTATCTTGCTCGCGTTTAAATAAAATAGCGTCCTCTTCCTGTTGGGCGTCTGCCTTAAGTATGCCGTACACTTCAGACTTGCTTACATTTTTGCCATTGATCTTAATGGAAGCCCCTGTATTTTTCGGATCCTTATAAAAGGCGTCTACCTCACGTTTTATCTGGGCATACTTATCCTTTACAGCTTGAATTTCCGCATCGTCAGTTTCAAGTGTTTTTCGGAAAGAAGCATTATGCAGTTCAGTCAATCGTTTACTTAAGGTTTCGGCCTCAGTTAGTCTTGTAGCAGTCGCTTTGTTCGACCGTTCAGTTATCTCAGCACCTTTTTGCTGTTGATCGAATATATTCTTGGTCAGAGCAAGGTTGCGCTCATTAAGTATGGCCCGGTCGCTGGCTGCATCAGTGATCTTTTTGTCGCTTTCCGCCAACTTGTTATTCAGATCAGCAAGACGAAGTAAAAACTCGTTCTCCTGAGAAGACACTCCGGTGGCTCCAATTTGAGAAAATCCCCTTTTCCGGGCTTCAGCGTATTGAGCTTGTGTCTTTGCTATTTCCCTTCGGATGGTTTCGTTTGTTACTCGCTCCTCTGCGATAATCTGCTCATCGGCCAGTTGCCTTGATGCATTTTCAGCAATCTTTTGCTCTGAAGCGCGCGCCCTTGCAGTTGCAATAATTGATTTGGTCAAGTTGTCATAAGCAACTCCAACCTTGCCAAGCTGAATTTGCTCATCGCTGAAATTCTTGAATGTCTTTGGGTACAGGTTTTGCAGGTCCTTAACTGCCCTTGTACGCTGTTCGGTTGATAGCTTCACGTTCTGAGCGGTCGCGTATAATACTTTCAACCTGGTAATCTCCGTTTGAGCGTTTTGCGCGCCCAACGTGTTCACATCTTCCAGGGCTTTCTTTGCCAGCTTTATCTTGTCAACCCGCTCTTTGAAGAAATCCAGTTGCCTGATATAATTTACGATTGGGTCGATAGCGAATGCCAGTAGTCCGGCGATGCCGACACCGGGCAGAATATTGGCAATAAACTTAAGCCCCGACCACGCCTTACCAAGGGCACCGCCGTAGTTGCCGACGTTTCGCTGTGCCCGTAGCGTATCCTTTTCAAGTTGAAGTACTTGCTGGTTTACACCGACGACAATACCTTTCAATCGCTGGCCGGCAGCAGAGTTTCTTTCCGAAGCAGACAACTGATCATATGCCTTTGTAAGCCGTATTAAAGCCGCACGGCGTTGCTCCAGAGAACCCTTCGCATTCAACATCTCCCGGGCATTGTTCTTCATTTCAGCCGTAGCCTGGGACTGTATATACTTTTCCTCAATGAGCGCCTGCTGGAGCTGTTTTTTGGTAAGTACAGTTCGTTTCTGTACCCGATCATTCTCAACAGTAGCCCGTCCTGCAGCAGTAGCGCTATTTGCAACCGCTTGTTGTGCCCGGTCCTGTTCATTTAACACATCGGTTACCGCCTTGCTTCCATTTAGGGTTTTGTTATACGCATCAACCTCGGCTTGGGAATTGGAAATGACTGTTTTTCGACCACCTGCTTCCTTTTTAAGTTGTGCTTGTTGCCGAAGTTCTGCTGTCCGCTCCTTTTCAGCCAGATTAAGCTCAGCTATTTTTCTGTTCGCTTCTGCGCGCAGTTTGTTCTGTTCAAGTATCTCAAGACGTTCACGCTTAAGTGCGTCCATTGTTGCCAAATGAGCGGCCCTGCTGCTATCACGGTCTTTAGCGTTACTGGCTGGACTTATCTTGGCCTCTGCCAGCATCTTCTCAAATTCCTTCAGGTCACGTTTGGCCTGGGTGAAATCAACCTTGGCTCTAAAATCTAATAATTCTGACATGGCTTAAAAAATATCGTCTGAATCCTTTGTTTCTATTTTCTCTTTGTCTGGTTTGTCTTTGATGCTTGTATCAGGGATGCTGGCCAGATACAGCATGTAATTATCCCAGGTCATGTTTAGTACTACATCGGGTGTCCAGCCCCCGGCGTATTTGCATAATGAAAGGATGCTAGCATGTGGGAGGCTATTTCTTACTCCGTCCCGTCCGTTGGACTCGTCTTCGGTTTCAGTATCTTCACTGTCCCTTTCATTAAGACGATAGAATTCGTAAAAGACTGCATGCCGTAATTATCGAATACGGCCCTAAGTGCTGTATACAAATCCTCTCCAAAAACATTCTCTTCAATGAATGCGATCAATTCCGGATCCGGCTCTTTTCCATCGTTCTGAATGGCTGTGGCAACAATTTCCACGATTAACGGCTGATTGGCATTCACAAACCTGAAATTGCCTGATAGTTCCTCTTCAAGCTCTGCTGTTTTGACAAGTTTGTCGGACAGCGCTGCCACCCTGTATTGAGTGCTAACCCTGGCAGGCCAAATCTCAAGTTTACGCACCATATCTTGCTCGGACGGCGGTATCTCAATTGTCCGCGGCCTTCTGCCAATTAGCCGCTCCCACCATTTCTGAGGCAACACCTCAACTGTGGGTGCAGGTGACTTACTCAACCTAACTTGTAACGTGTGGACTTTATACCTATTGAGGGTTTGAGTCACCAGATCAAATATTTTGCTTTCTTCCATCTTTACGATAAAGCCCCGTACCCATTTTTGAGCCGGGGCTTTCTTTAATAGTTCTACAACCCTTGTTACTTATCCTTTGCCGGGGTTTCTGTCGCATTGGCTGGCTTTTTGGCCTTTGCCTTCGGATCTTGTATCACCGCATCCTCAGGAAGCAGCTTTAAAAACCCGGTCCCCTCCGGCCCGTGCCGCTGTGCCAGCGCATTTGAAACCTCACCTTTCCATCCGGCGGCATAGTACGAACTTGTAGCTTCTACAAGAAAATCGCTAACTACTTCGACCTTTACCATGATTAGTCTTCGCTAGAATCAATTGCAGCACCAGCCTCAGTAACCCATTTCTTTATCGAAATAGCGTCCAGGTTGCCGGTTGTAGTTTTGAAAGTCCCAATTATAGCACTGAGCAAAAGTTGCTGAACTGAGGTCTTTGACCCGCCGCCTGGAGTTGTATAAGTCACTTCAGTGTTAGGAAAAACTACAATTTGCTTTCTATTGTCCTTCGCCGACCTGGTAGTCAAACGGATAGCAAGATTTGCAACCTTACGTTTGGCTAATTCAATAATTTCCGTAGTCTCAGCAGTATAGACAATGTTGTCCAACATCTGAAGAATCTCTGGTTTTTGCTGCAATACACCCACCGTTAACACATTTGGCTCTCCGTCCTCATAAAAAGTCAATACCACACCGTCTTTATCCTCAGCGCCTAATGTTGTCCTTGTGTCTAGGTTCTTCGTGTATTGAGGAGGGTTATCTTTTGCAATGTATTCTAGCTTTGTCCACACTGCGGAAGATGCGCCAGCCTGTGTGAAAAACGCAGGAGCGATCTCAACGCTTTCAGTTCCTGCTACAAAAAATGTTGCCATAATATTAATTTTTAGTGCCTACTAGCCAAGGGCGTTTGGCGATTTTAAACTTCTACTTGTTTGTTTTGTATCGAATAATACTTGTACTGAATATTCACGAAGTATGAGCCGTCAGTATCTTGAATCGGTAATGCAGGACCGTCGAGGAACACCCGGAATGTCGACTTGTAAATACCATCAATCAAGGGCATGACGGCTTTTCCTATGGCGGACATTCGAGCCTGGTCTGGCACCATTAAAGTGCCGGCCTTTATCTTAGGCACATAGATGTTAATATTGCCTGCCCCAGCCTGGTCCTGATTTTGGGTAATGCCAAGCCCATTGATTACGACATCACATTTGGTACTACCGTCAGGCCTAATGCTTGGATAAATACCGCCATCAATGAGACTTGTCAATGCAGGCACATTTAGTAGCGACCGTACATCAGTAACCATATCAAACACATCCTTCATCAGAAGCCCCTCCACTTTTGGTTAAGGAATCCGCTGAATTCTATGGATGCCATTTTCGTTACGTCAAATTCTTTCGCCTGAACGAACGAGGCATAATCTTCCCCTGCTACCAGGACCAGAACGACATCGTCAGAGTCTGAATGCCCCTTTGCCCATCGTGCTGCAGTCGCTTCACCTTTCGCTTTTCCTTCCGCGCCTGTACGCATCAAAGGGAAGTAGCTTTCAACGACCTGACCCGATTTCACGATTGCAAACCCAACCGATGAAACAAGGTTAAACGTCCTGTTGGTGTAGGGCTTGTTAGCTAACGTCTTGCTACGGGCAATTTCGGTGTACTCGACACCTTTGGCCCGAAGGAATGATATGACCTCTTCAGTACGCTCACTAACCCGTTTCTCGATATATGATCGAACCCGATCCATGCTGTATGTAGCCTCAAGCGATATCATACATCAACCCTCCATCTTCTCACCTGTCCCCTATACACTTCCCTAACCACACCAACGAAATGAACATACTCCCCTTCAGTAACCGTCACCTCCTGGCCTATTTCCGGCATTGGCGAACCGACATCGACCGCAATACGCCCCTGTTGCCTGACCACCGAGTTATCCTCGTTACGGAACTCCTTACTGTTGTCAGCATGCCACCTGCATGCCACCTGCACCTGCTCTCCGCCACCTCCCGGAATCGGAAACCCGGTAACAGGATCGATTTGCGGCTCGCCTGCGCCAGTTACCCATGAAACGATATGTGGTCTGAAGTTTACCATATCACCCTTTGTCTAACTGTTGGCTTAGCTGCTGCGAATGGATCTACCAGGCCCCACTTCCTCATTATCGCACTGTAAATCTCGCGCAGGTTGCCAGCGTATTTTACCGACGCATCATCCTCACGAACTTCAGTCACCTGAATAACAGTCAAAAGAAGCCCCGCCCATACCAGATCGACATCCTTACCATTCGTTCCCGGATCGTAAGTCGCTGTGCCGTCCAATCCTGATTCAAGGATTGCAAGGTCTAGCGCGCCGGATGCAAGGGTAAGCTGCTCGGTCTTGGTGGAAAGGGCTTCTTTGATGGTCATTACTCGCTGTCTTTAGCAGTTTCTCCGTTTGATACCAGTCCTTTCTCGACAAGCTCAGCGATACGCTCTTGCGTTAGATCGGATACGTCCTGACCGACCTCATAAGCGATATCCCAATTATCCTTGTCTCTAAATGGAGCGACTACCTTGTAGCCTGCTCCTTCGGTTTTTCCTTTAGCCATTACGATTGAACTGTTTTAGTGTCCAACAGATAGATTTCATCAACATTGTTGATTACCGGCAGGGCCAGTGCCTGTGAAGAAGTGTACTCCTTCAAAGGATCAACTTTGTGATACTTCGAAACCAGGATGAACTCGTCTGCAACCTCATAGGTAACTGCCTTGTTCTTGTGAACCATTTCAGCAAGTGTACCCCATGTAAGTGTACCAACCTCCTCTGTGGTAAGGAATACAACAGACCCCTCTTGCCAAGGCTTCACGTTTGTCTTAACGCCGTTACGCTCGGTGCGTACAGTTCTGTTGACGATAACAACCTTCCATCCGTACTCACTCAGGATAAATGCTTTCGCCTTTTCTGAATTTGGTGTAGGGATAATGGTGTTGCCGTCAATTGCCATGTCGAGGCTGAAGGCGTACCTTTGCTTAAACTCAGTTGTTTTGATCATGTTCGCGAACGCGTACTGGTCCATCATGACAGTTGAAATGGTATTGCCATCAGCGTCAGCCTTATCCTTCACCCTATTGAAGTCGGAGATCGGAGTTGCAGAAGCGGCAGTTGACCAAAGTACTGACACACCGAACTTGTTTGCAGACTTGTAGCCAAAGTCAACACGGATACCTAACCCAACATTGGCAGTGTCCTGGATCAGCGTAACACCACTGGACAAGGCTTGCAAGAACATAAGCTCCAACACCTCATACACACCGGTGATTGCTTTTGCAGTATCCTGGAACAACTTCTGAACGATGGTAGACTCCTGAGTCGCCGGGCTGTTAGCCAGGATATTCAGATCAGTCATGGTACGCTCGTTCAAGGCCAGTTTCATACCCAGTTTAGGGATATCACCGTCAGCCTTGCTAATCGAGTCGCGTTTTTTCAACGGAAGCGGTGAATCCATTGCAACTACGTCAGCAGCTACATTTGATCCCTCAACATTGATTGAGTTCCACTTCAACGTTGGAGAATACTCCTTGCGAAGCATTGTTTTGTGCAGATACGTCTGCGGCGCTTTTGTGCCGTTGATCTTTTCAACGACCTTCGCTACTAAGGGCTTGAAATACTTCGCTACCCAGGCGGTAAATAATGATGGTTCCATAATTAATCTGCCCTCCAGATGATTTGCGGCTGAGCAGTCTTAACTGCGGCCAGAATTGAACTGATGTTGTAAGCCTGAGCGGACGGGTTTACTGTACCTCTATCCATCAGACCGACAAATGGCTTGCTTTTCGGCACTGAGGCCACAACCACGTAAGGGCTGTAAGTGTGATCCGCTGGCAGTGCAGCATAGTTGGCTCCGGAGATAGGCATCGGCTTGAGATTGCCGGTAGCAGTCTCAACAATCACCACATGCCCTGCAGGAATGATATCTGGTGTAAAACCAGTTACATCGAGCGTTGCTCCACCCACTTTGCCGCTGATATACTCAACGATCACAATTGAATCGTTACCTGTGTCCAGGTTAACCGAGTCGTTGTTTAAATTTGCTGTAGGCATTTTTTAGAATTTAGTTAGTTATAAAATCGCATCTACGACGGCCTCAACTTCGGCGTCTGATGCCTTTCCTTTGCTGGCAGCACTTCCGCTACCCCCCGCCGGTCTGCCTCCGCCAAGCGTCTCGTTGGTTTCCTCCTGGATTGCGGCAGCGTGATCTTCTTTCATTGACTCCAGCACTTCATTGAAGTGAGCATCATCTCTAAAAGTGAATAAGTCAAACTTTTTCAGTTCACGCGCTTGGTACTCCTTAGAGGTTCCCTCCATCGACTTGATGAATTGCTCCCTGCGAGTGTTGCCGATTTTTTCCGTCTGTAAGGCTTGCAACCCCTGTCCTAAAGTCTCTACCGACTTCACGAGTGACTTTGCCCATTCGGGCACATCAGCATCATTGGCAGGTTTTGTTTCCTCAGCCGGTTTTTCGGCAGGTTTATCTTCAGGCTTTGGCTTGTTGGCGTTAACCTGACGGTTAATCTCCGACTGCATGATATCAGTCATTGGCTTCACCGCTTCGATTGCCGCTGTAATTTCCGCGTCTGTAGATTCTTCGGTGAGGTTCACGCTAATCACATCAGCAAGACCCTCCAATGCTTTTGGGCTGAAACCCTTGCTTGCAAACAAGGTCTTCAACATTGCAATAAGTTTTTGTTTCATTGGTATTTTGGCGATTATACACCCCGGAATTGGGTTGCATATCGGCCTTTGACACGAAATTACCCCTATGCCCGCGCGTGCTAAAGTGAACGGATTTACTAAGCACACTTGGTAAATCGGGAACGGTTATTGCTATTCAATCGGCTGACTTATGATCCCCAACCACAGCATAACAGCGTCCTTCGGATCGGTAAACGAGACGGTAGACTTCCTTCAGGGAACTGGAGGCGGTCAGCCTAATATTCACATTTACATGAAAGGCTACTTTTTAGGCAATGTGATTTATACAGATAACGGCTGGCGCGTTCATTGGGGGCCGGTGACGGATAAGTCTGTTTTTCGGGAGTACACACAGTATTTTGCAGCCTCCGACGCCGATGCTGTTTTGGACCGGCTTGTTGAGGCTGGTATTGTTGAACCGGGGGATATTTTATAACTTCAAACTTTAACACCACAGACTAAACGCATATTATGTGCTACTACACTTCTGTAAAGACTACCGGCCGCCAACTTGCCGCTGACTTACATGCGCCGTTCGAACGTGCAGATCAGTTTACCGGGATTGTCCGGGCAAACGGGTTTTCACATCCTGAGCTGCCTGTACTGTCAGTAGATAACGGGCGGTCGATAAATATGTACAACTGGGGCCTGATCCCTCATTGGGTTAAGGATTGGGAGTCTGCCGTGAAGCTAAGAAGGCAGACCCTCAACTGCATTAGTGAAGAGGTGTTTGAAAAGCCATCATTCAGGGATAGCATAATGAAGCGCCGGTGCATCATACCTGTAACTGGATTTTTTGAGTGGAAGCACGTTGGAAAAAGTAAGTTTCCGTACTTCATCCACCCAAAGGAACAGCCGTATTTCTATCTGATGTGTTTGTACAGTTTTTGGACTGACCCTGCCACCCGAGACGTATTGCCAACATTCACTATTCTCACAGGTGCCGCAAACGTCCTTATGGCCGATATCCACAACACCAAAAAGCGCCAGCCTTTAATGATTGATAAGCGCAACATTGACGCCTGGATGTCTCTTGACCTGCCTAAATCCGGCGTTATTGAACTGATGCAACCTTGCGACGATAGAGAAATGGCGGCGTATACAATTGCGGGGGGAACTGACAACTCCAACGATGATCACATACTTGAACAGGTAAACTATGGATCCCTTCATAATTAAAGTAAACGGAACTGTGCTCACTGTCTATCCCCAAGAAGATGGATCATTCAATATTTTTTGGAACGGGGAACAGTATGCGAACATATTCGCTGATATCGACGGTGACACAATGGAACCTATATGGTCAACAGGTGACCTGGTATCGCTGGAAGAGGTTCAAGCAATTGGTGAGGCTATTGAGCGTTTTGAGAAGTAATTATCTCCAACGCCCGATCTAACCTGTATTTAACAGCCTCCTCAACACGGGCACCTGCAGATCTGCTCTTTAGGATATCGATTGACTTAGCTATAAACTCACTGGTATCCGGCACAAATACACCGCTGTCAAGCTGTAAAGTTTCTGGTAGATCAATGCCGTGAAAGGCTGCTTCGTATTCTTCTGCTGTCATGGCCGCGAAGGTAAGTAAAACTTTGATGCCGGGCCAGGTGTTTTATTGGTCCGGCTCGCATATCAGCCACCATAGCTATGGCAATAAAAAATATGAAGATTGATAAGGCTGCAATCGTTCAGCCCGACTTTGAATTACCAACGGCGGCAGAAGTATTACATCCCGTACTATTTAAAGAAGGTGATCAGTATTGCTGCCTGCTTGGCCCTGATCCACAAGCCGGTGTGTTCGGGTGTGGAACCTCAGCTCAGGAAGCCGTTAACGATTGGGAGCAGGAGCTGAAAGACAGGGTGAACAATGCCGGCGCATCGGATAAGCTGACGAGTCAGATTATTGAGGAGCTTAACGCCGAGGCCACACGTAGAATGGTGTGGGAGTTTGAAAATCAGTTTAGGCCGGTTAAGAGGAAGTAGCCTTTATTTTCCTCAACAAACGCGCAAGTATTACGACCTGCGTGCCATCGGCGAACTCAACTAGCATATTTGAATTTCGTCCCCGTATGCATTTCCCGTCCGGGCGGCGAACTGCTTTGCAGGGCTGCTTTCGGTATGCCGGGTCGGTGTCTTTTGATCCGTGGTAGATGTATTGCATGTTACTCATCACTGTTTTGCCTCAGATAATCATAAAACACTCCAATTAACAGGTCTTTATCCCCTTTGGATAGCATGGTGCTATTGACAAACGCCCGGAATTTTTCGGGGTCGAGTTTGGCTTGTAGCCGTTTTATCGTGGCCAGCAGTTGGGCAATTACTTTGCTGTTGTCGGTGTAGATTTGGGTCATAACTTCACTATTATACTAAACCCTAAAATTGTCAGTATGCCACCATCCGAGCCATGCCCGATGTAAAGTAGTGGATAGTGCCTGTAATTACTTTTTGATCTTTTGCCTAGCGCAAATGTTGTGCTGATTTTCATATCTTCTCTGCTTTAAGTATTAAAGGGTTGCTTACTTTGGATTGGGCTTCTTCGTATTGAGCCTCCATATTTGTGTACAGCTCGTCGCTCATAGTGCCGTAGTAAATGGGATGCTGATACGGATTCTCCAACAATATACCGTTAGCTTTTAGAAAGTCAACAAAAGCAGTCTTTCCGAACTTATAAGCCGTCCTATTATTAGGATGAGGCAACTCAACCCACATACCATATCCATCTTTAAATCTGAACAGTGGTTTTACTTGCTCCTCAGTCAGCTCCAACGCCCTGCCCAATACGGTATACTTGTAGCCGGAAGGGAGCGGAATGTAATCCGGCATGCGTATATCGTCTTCCATGCAATCGAACGAAAGCCTGTCCGGTAATATCTCAAATCCGGTGGCGTTAGTAGGAACCTCTACAACCAGCAGATCGGCTATGCCTGTGTTAAGTAGTTTCATTGTTCGGCCTCCATATTTAAAATAGCATAATGCACACTTCCGCATTCGGGGCACCTCTGACGCTTTTTGATAACTATTAGGTCTGAATATTTGAACTCATGGCAACAATCCATACATTTCAATGTCACTTTCGCCTTATCTATTCTAGTCCTTGATGTAGTTTCAGGGGTTGTTGTGCTCAAATGAGCAGGGGTATAAGGTGGCACCAGGTCGTTAATGGAAATTGACAGTAGTCCGGACAGGAAACTAACCACATGTAACGGTAGCCTTTGCTTTCCACTCTCAATGTTGACTATTGACACCCGGCTTATATTAATCAAAGAAGCAAGTTGATCCTGAGTATAACCTTTGTTCCTTCTCGCCTCGTAAATGAGCCCACCGACCTTTTCATAAAATTTGGTCTGATGCTCCTTTTCTTGATAAAATTCGTTCTTCTTTTCCATCACTTACTGTTTATTTTCTAATATGCTCCTGACATTGATGTCGTGAACAGGGGGTTAATAAATTGGTTTGGGTTCTTCAGTGATTGGTTTGTAGTGGGTGATTATTTTCTTTTCAAAAAGATCGCCTACGGAGTCAGAAGAGAAAGTCTGAGCCAACATCAATTCAGATTCAGGAAGTAGGTTTAACCTTTCAATGTTGCAGACTTTGTGTCTACCAACTTCCGGCAAATTGCTTCCGTCCGGCTCTATGCGTATCCATCCGTTATTGTCGCTTAGATGCCTAAGTTCATAAGGAAGAAATTCTTTATACCACTTTGCTGTTTTCCCTGTAGCTCTTGAATATTCAATGCAATGAAACCAACCTGTTTTAGTGTCTATAAAAGGAAGCATTTCTGCAAACTCTTCCTCTGTAGCATGTTTAGGAACGTATGCGGCTTTTATAACTTCCAATCTTGCTTGTTCGTTAGTCATACTCAATCTATTTTAATTATCGCCCATTGTTTGTTAGTGTCGGCTCCTATGGCTTCAAGTAGCCTAGCTTTATTGCTAATTGTTGGATAGCTTCCATATCCTCTTTAGGATATCCCCAATGACTACAATACAGTCCGCCGTAGCCGTTATTATGGTTGGCGTTGTCGTCTCCCTGAATGAAATCTTTAAAGTCTCTCACAAGTCCCAATAAAGTGTCGCCGTGAAACCAGCCTTTAGGCTTTCGGTATTCAGGAACTGATAGACAAATATCATATCTCGGATTATGCTTCCATACCCATTCGGCTTTATACCAAATCTTGTTGTTTCGAATAAACAGATAAGCCACTTCTGTTTGAGCTTCTGATTTTCCGTTTTCTCCTTTTGAATGGAAAAACCTACGTCCTCTGGACGCGATTTCTCTCATGATTTCGTTTACGATTTCAATTCGCTGCTGCTTATCCATTGTCTTTCTCTTTAGGGGGTTGGGGGATTGGTTTCCAATGAGTAGGTTTTGAATCTAAAGTAACGCCATGAACGTGCTTAATGCTCCAAACGCCTGATTTCGTCAGCCACCCTGTAGTTACCCAACTATCGCACACTGCCGCTCTGGTTCCAAATAACCCGTAGGACAGACGTACCTTTACATTTGGTTCAGGGAGTTTCTCTTTTATTGATATCCATTTCATTGTTTAGGTGTTGAGCCATATTTGTCGTACCACCCTCCTCTATTATCGTTTATATCTGGAATACCGTCGGGAACCATTTCGAACAATGCTTCACCTTCATCTGAAAAAAGCCCTTGCCTCATGCCGCAATGTCCAAATGCACAACATCTTCCTTGCTCGTCCGCAAACTCGTTAGTAGTCCACTTATCTTCAGGTATCGCTTCAAACTTCTCAATGAAGTAGTCTAATGTGTAGTTCATGACTTATCGTTTAGTGTTAGTTCCTGGCCTGTCAATGATTGGTGAAGGTTCTGAAGCTGGTGTACGTATTGGATGTCCCCTCCTAGATGATATAAATGGCAATAACCTGTTTGATGTGTATAAACTTTGAAGTAGTTGAAAGACCAAATTTTTATCCATGGATCTTCGCCCTTTGTATAGGTAAACCCAAACCTTACCAGCCATTCTTGGGTGAGAGGGATGCCAAACAAGTTTACCGCTTGAACGATTGAAACGTGTGCCGAGAGGGTGTCGTTCCTGGTATATTTACATCTCGCGCCGTCTTCCCTCACCTGTACCACTTCCATTTCGGAGCCGTCTTCAGTCTGTACCAGGTTGCCTAGTCGGAGTTCTCTTGGGTTTATCATGGCTTCTCGTTTAATGCTTTAATTAAAGCGTCGGCCAGTGTTACCGCACGTTCGGCGATATCTTCGCTTTGATTGGGTTGCAAATACGTCTGATCGGACAGTATCCCTTGCATAGCCATAGCTGCGAATATTTCTCGTTTGGTCAAGCCGGTATTCGCATCGTACTGAACAGTTCCATCCTGGTTGACGTGTGGCGCTGGATTAACCGGATCGTGTGGTTGTGTATTCATAACGTTTCTTCTATAATTAGATTTTATTGAATTGTTGTTCTATAATGCCGAACACGTGGCCGGCACCTCAAAACCCCGCTGTGGTGGTCAGCGAGGCCTTGGGGGTGTTCAATGGTTTACATGAATGTCACATTTCCTTGTGTATGATAGACTATGCCGTCTCCTAGCATCTTCATCCAATCTTCTTTTGAAGCTTTGAAATGAGCGAAAGTTGTGGCATTCGCTGCCGCCCACTCGCACAGCTTATCAAAGTCATCCTTATGAAATACTGGACTTAATGGCGTCCCCTCAGAAGTGCTTTCGTATAATTGAATATGGGTCAACTCATCATGTGAATATAACCGAGTGTGATAAGACTCTACATCAGGAGGATTTCCTCCCCACATAGCGTAAAAAGGATACTCAATCTTACGATCCGGATTACCTATGAGGTCGGCGTGTGTTCCCAACTGCCAAGCGTTGTGCTCTTTTAACCAATCGTTTAATGCATCCAGGTAAAACGTGTCAAACATTGGAATATACCTCCCGTTTTCTTTTGGATGTTCCCAACCTTCAGGAACTCTTCTGATTTCTCTTCCCATTATATTATTATTATTTAATCTCCGGCTTTAGTGCCTTTGACAGTTCAAATGTACAACGTTTGTTTCACATTTACAAATATTTTGTACATTTTTTATTTCACATTTATTTTTATATGTTTGCAGCATGACAGTTAAAGAATTCCTACTTGCTACCGACGATATAAAGCTTGCTTCAATAGCCAAAAAGATGTACCCTACAAACGTGAGCGCTGATACATATCTCAATCGCAAACTAAAAGGAACTGACGGCCGTCCTTTCACAAAAAAAGACGCTGAAAAGGCGTTAACCATTCTCAAAGAATTGTCCATAACGATTAATAACCTTACTGTCGAGTAATTCTATATTTTCCTTTTATAGAGCTAATGTTCTATAAGTGTCCCATCGCTAGTCCCGCTAGCGCTATCCACCGCATCCATAAACTCCCGTGTCCGGTCCACACCTAGCGCTATGAAATGCGATAGAAGCCGATGCAGTTCAACGGCATGCTCATAGGTCAACTCCTCCCTATCTGTGACTTTAAAAGCAAATGCCAGGTCAAGCCCGATCTGATCAGCGGATTGCTTGATGCGTCCGGCATGATTGTTCACTGAGGGCTGCTTGAATTTCGTATCAACGAGATCCGTTTGGTACTCGATTTTTATCATCTCTGCCAACACACCCATTGTGTGAACTGACTTTAATATGCGATACACCTTCGCTTCGCTTAATGGCTGTTTCATGGCTTTTGTTCCTTTCTAGCCGGTAGCGTGTCGGACTTTAGGCTCTCTGAGTACTCACGTAACCACTCTGCTTCAGCCGCTATATAGTCGTCCTGGACTTTCTGATATGCAGCGCCTGCGACTACGTATAGCAGTGCGTACAGGGCGATCATGGCGAATCCAAATATTATTGCGCAGATCATACGTCCTGCCTCCTCTCAGCGTCAGCGTCGAATCCAGCCTCCTCCAGCCACAATTTCAGCAAGGCAATCGTCTTTTCGATATCCTGCTTAAACTGGCCTTTCTTTAAAGCCCTGTCAATGCGTTTAACGGCATCAAACTGGTATGAGTTCCATCCACGATCTTGTGCGACCTTGTACAGGCTGCCTTTGCTGTTGTCGTAGTATTCTGGAAGCTTGACGCCTCTGATCACTTCGTTTTCTGTGCGGTCTACAGCCCTCTCCAGCAATGGCGCTTTATAGTTGCCACCACCTGAAGTTGATCGTGGCATAGATTTTTCAAATTCCCTCAGCAGGTTAGCATAAGGTTCAGCATCTTCCATCGTCTTTGCTGCCTTGTATTGTTCCCAAACGGCGCCATAGGTGTACGGGATGAAGTGTTGGTTGATGTTATTCAGATCCCAGCCTCCGCATGAGCCGTTTTCACACGTAATGGCGGTATCACTAATGGCATGGTAAACTTGTCCTATGGCAAAAACATCTTTGCCAAATCCGGTTGTATCAACACACACGAACTGATCGCCTTTTTTGATTGATGTTATCATAAATCCACATTCACTTTAATTGTTGCACGATCTATATTTATCTGCCTGCCCTTATACAGGCCTTGCTTTTTACGCAGCTTCTTGACTTTCCTGGGCAGCCTTTTAAGCCTTATAGACACACCGTATTCAGGCTGGCCAAGCCAGGTTCCTATGCCGTAATTCAAGTAGCCTTCCATGTTGATGAGTACTGGTTTTTGAAGGTCAATAACAGGCATCTCCGTTAGTTGGGCAACTACCGCTCTCTCTTCCTCTGAGATGTGGCGCATTACAACCATGCTAATGCCGTGTATACTGTATGTGCTCACGATCTACTGCTCCCCATTCTTATCTGTCAAATCCCAATCCTTAGCGTTATAGGAGGCACCCGTCACCTTCGCTCCGACCCTTGCCAGTTCCTCCTGATCAATTAGCCCCATGTGAGGCTTGTACTTGCTTGCCAGTGTAATGGCATCCTGCAAGTCTTCTTTCAATGTGCGTACTTCGC
Source organism: Pedobacter faecalis (assembly GCF_030182585.1). NCBI lineage: Bacteria > Pseudomonadati > Bacteroidota > Sphingobacteriia > Sphingobacteriales > Sphingobacteriaceae > Pedobacter > Pedobacter faecalis. Next base: position 46,809 of record NZ_JARXOW010000003.1, read on the forward strand.
GCTGTAATTGTTGTAATTGGTTCATAATTTTAAACTGCGTATCTGGTTTGTAATTGCGCATATAAGGCCTCATATACATCATTTTTCTGATCTTCGGTTAATCCTAAGGGCACCTGGATATGGTTGGAACATTTAAACCCCTTCCCGTTAGCCTTGACTACTAAAAATATGTGGCCTGTTTTGGCAATTCTTTTATTGTGCACCCTCGTTTCTTCTGTGGTATAATTACGCAGGCATCCTTTTTTAGTTAATTTGTCAGCCGTGGATTCTTTGTCCTGTTGCTGTAGTGTCTTTTCTTGCATATTGTATATATAGCCCATCCGGAGCCGGTCTGTGCTGCTATAGCATACCCATTACGGGTGATTTGTAGCTAATGCAGCGTGTTAATGTATTCTTTAGTTATCCATGCCATTACTGCGACTGCTATCCACAGCACTACGTGCACCCACCAATTGCGGTCTGGCTTGTGGGGCGTTGGTCTGCGTGGCGCAGGTATAAACTGGCCGGTGTTATCGTCAAGTATTGGCGCTGTCAGGTATTCGTGAAGCAGCCAGAGCCAGGCAGCGAACCACAGGGTTGCGAGTAGGGTTAGCATGGGTTACCTAGATTTAATAATATAATCGCCACTAACTTCGATCAGGCTATCTCCTTTGAAGTAGAAGACGCCATCAGACTCCTTGCTTTCATTGACAATGCCTCTGAATGAGTCGCGAAAAACAACTTCTCCTCCACTGTACATTTCAACTTCGTAATTTCTTTCGGTTGTCTGGAAGCCTCTTTCCATTCGTTGACAACCTCTCTGACAGCTGGACAACAGCCCAACAGCCAAAATCATAACCATTAATCTTTTCATATTACATACGCCTCTCGGCAATTAGTTACAATCCACGCCGCCCAAAATGAGCCGGCAATAAAACAAGCGTGAGGTAACCACTCCTCACGCTATTCAACTCAACTATTCCCGGGCGTTTCGCCCTTACCAAACATAACCTCCGCATCATGCGGATAACAAGTGCCCAAAGGGCTTTCACAATAGACCCCATGCCGGGGATGCTTTGCCTGCACGTCGCGGATACCCGCTGGCAGGGCTTGAATGGTGGGGCTATGCGATACCGTCCCTAGGTATCTTGATGCATAGCCTTTTTCCTGTAGAGAATGCCGGGATCGAACCGGCGACCTGATGGATAAAACCACCGCTCTAACCTACTGAGCTAATTCTCCGCGCCCGTCTTTCCGGGCTGTCAACCATTGCGTATGTCATGCATCTTTCAGCATGGTGCCTATTTGCAAGTTTTTTCTACTTAATAGATCAACTCCGTTCGACGCTTTAAACGTTGGCTTTCTGCGTTGCGGGGACACGACTTGAACGTGCGACCTCTTGGTTATGAGCCAAGCGAGCTACCAACTGCTCCACCCCACAATGTTTGCTTGCCACCCGAATGATGTACAAAAAAGAATGATGCTATCTCTAACATCATTCCCTTCTTTGTTAAGCACATACTCACTATCCGGTGACAAGACAAATATAGCAATATACTTTTTATTCACAAATGAATATTAAAAATTATTTTTAGCTGCTATCCGGCCCTACGAGCAGCCACCTTGTAACCATGCGACCGCTGAATCTTATTCGTTTTGTGCCGTTTGCTCTTCCCATTCCCGTAACGCAAGCCATACTCTTTTGGGGACAGCCCCGGCATACCGTGTGTAACCAAATCTAACCCTCCAACTTCTCGCATCACCTTATACTTACTGACTGGCCGGGCGGCAGTTGCTTTAGTCTCGTGCAAGGTGCCCGCTGTGCGATGTGCCTGTGCGGCGTGTGATCCGGCCAGACCTGCCATCAGGGCTGCAGCCATTAAAAAATGTTTTCTCATATATAATTTCTCTAAGCCTTTCGGCGGTTAATAACCCGCATTTCCGCACGGGCAGGCGGTTTAGTTATTCTTGTACAGGCGGCGCGTCGGTCTGGATTTGCGTTGGTTTGAGGGCTGCTGCGCGTTTGGTGGCTGCCTCAAGTTCAACCTCTATCTGCTTCAGCTCCTCCTCGTCACTATCAGTCAGGTTTAGCATGGCTACGGCTTTCTTGCGGCTCAGCAGCCCGGCCCCTACCAGTTTCACAATGTTCTCGTAATTCTCGGTGTCATTTGACGGCATGAATATCGAAAACTTAGGTGTCACCTCGAGTTCCACGTCCTGCATGCCGCCAATTACCCCCATAATGGTAAGTAGCAGGTTATACCGGCGCTGTACTGACATGCCCCATCCGCCCATTTGCTCATTCATGGCTTTAAGTGTTGCTGGAAGAAAGAAAAGCTTCATTGTCACGCCTGGTACATTGGCGCCTAACGAGGTTGCGTCCTGAAAGCTGATCTGAGGCGTAAACGTCTCATCATAGATCATCTTAATCAGGTTTTTCCTTTCATCAATGATCGATTCAGGAGCACCGGTAGCTTCAACAAACTTCATGTCGGCACCATCGTTAAGCTCGAACACCTTTCCAGTCTCGCCTCTGGCTATAAAGCCCTTTACCTCACCTTTAACGGCAAGTATCGGAGATCCTGTGGCATCATTCTGGTCTGAATGGTTTGAATTTAGTATTTCAAGCCTGTCGATCTTATCTTGAACATCAGCCCACTCAACATCATTCTGCTCATGAACGATAAACTGAGGCTTAGTGAACTTGTGTGGTTCAAAGGTTTCGAGCGCCCATCCGCCCTGCTTCTGCGTGTAGACGTAATAACCGTTATCGACGTACAGGTCAAACTTGCTGACCTCCTTACCTTCATCGTCTCTGATCTTGTACCCACGGCCAAGGGCGATCATTTTACCAAACTTATTTCTGATCGGGTACAGATCGTCTCCGGTTTCAGTGGACATGATAAGCAGGCGCATCTTCTTAACCTTCGACGTACCCGGCATAAGATCGCCCCAGAAAGACTTCTCTGCATCTTCCGAATACCAGACCTCAGCACATATCTTGTATGTCTTCTTGAGGCGCAAAATCTCCTTATCCAGATAATCGATCTTGTTATCCTTAAGCGTCTTTAAGAGCATCTTGTATTTGCGCTCCTGCTTATCGTCCATTTTGTTAGGCGCAACTGGTTCAACAGGCGTACCGGCAGCGATTTGGACTGCCCACTGAACGATCATCTTTTGGGCGCTGGAAGTGATACGGGCGACCTTCTCCCAATCTTTGGTCATTTTATCCGTACCGGCGCCTGGCTGTCCATCTTCAATTTTTACCGGCTGACCGTTGGAATCGTAGACAGGTTTCCATACCTCCCTGTCTTTGCGGGAAGACTTTTGCATCACCGCATGGTTTTCAGGATAGTACTGCTTCCAATCATCATCCTCCTCAGGCCTCGAGGCCTGAACTACGCTAATGAGTTTTGACGGATCGTTTGTAAGTTCCTTAAGTTTCTCTATCTCCATGCTGCAAACACCGATCCTTGCTTGGGGCAACACGGTGTACAACAAAAATAGCCAGCCTTACGCGCGAGGGTGCGTTTGTGGGTTTACTAAATGAGTTTGGTAAATTCATGTTGTGTCGCTATATTCGGAAATGGAATCAAGACAGGTACAGGTCAGTGGCGAAACTTATAAAGTTAGCCGACATCATGAAATAAAAGGATTGTTTTATGTTCTACATCCAAGCGGCACCCATGAACTTGCACGTCGTGAAGATGGAACTTGGCATTATATTAGTCATTCGGTTCTTTCCAAAGGTTTTGATTTAGATTCAATGGGGGCAGCCATAGACAAATTATTTGACCTTTAATTCCTGCCTTTGATATTCACGCGATCTTATGGTAAGAACTAACTGGCTTATATATACCGTTTTAATTGGATTATTACCTTTCTTTGTCAGATTTTTTATTTTCCTAATAGCTAACTCACTAGATGCAACATATATACTAAATGAAATTGACATGGTGGCATTCGGTCTAATTTTAAATGTTTCAAACATTAATGAGTTAGATCGTAACAAAGAGATGCCTGCAATTGAAAAAGCAAAAAATACAGGCCTCTCAATATTCTTAGTTATTATATTCTCGTCGTTACTAGGTATTTCTTATATCGCTGATCTCAAAAATGATGGAACATTTAATCACAGTGCAGTCAAGTATCTTTCAGTCACTTTGTCTTGCGCAGCGTTAATTTTTAGCTATTCAATTTTTAAACGCGTTAAGGTATGACAACAAGTATGATTATACTTTGCATTCTGGTCGCAATCGGGGTAATAGCAACCGCAATAGTGAGTTTTCAAAATTTAACGTATCGAAGAAAGGATAGTATTAAAGAATTTAACCACAAAAGGAATGAAAGAAGAGACCAAAAAACAAAAAATTAAATCATTCATATATCTTGACAACAGCAAGATGTTCTCGATCTCGTCACAACTTTTTTCAGGGTTGACGGAATATATCGTTAGGTCTAACACCGACACAGTTTCGGAAAGAGATGAACAAAAGGGTTTGCTGGGAACAGGCAGGGTGATGGCAGACATTATCGAAACACAAAAATCATTTGCTGAAAAAAGGTTTTTACACCATTACGCTTATAACATCTTCGAAGATAAGTTAGAAGAGGAAAATCGAGTACTCGAAATTAATCAAACTAACGTTGGATCAGCGATCAATCGCATAAATGAATTTAGCTTTGTAAAAATAACTGGAAGAATCGGATTTAACGATTCGACAAAAATCCGCTATACTTTAGAAAATTTTAATTCCATTGGTGAATCATTAGCGTATGCAGCTCACATGAATGATATCAATGAACTGGAACAGGAAACAAGTAAAATGATTTCGTCTACTAAAGACAGGAACTCAAAGCATAAGATAAAGCAACAGTCTAACCAAATTTCAAATATCCGGTCAATATCCAAATCTCTAGGTTTGTATTTAGACCCTAAAATGTTGGATCATTTGTCTAACATTTTAAAATTTGGGTATGAGGGATCATTTGAAGTACAGTTGCCCATCGTGAGTACTTCTACATATTACCTTTTCAGTTCTCTATTGGATAGGTCTCTACTAAGCGAACCCGAGAACACAATAATAACAAGAAATTCGAGGGAAACTGAGAAAGAGTTTACAATTTTTGGTATACCGACCCAAGTTCAATCAAGAGATGTTAAGCAATCAATATACGCTGATGCTCAAGAAAAGTTATTGAACTCAGATGCAACGCCTAATATGAAGGAAGCGATTATGAATATAATTTCCCATATCACGAATATTGAAACAGCCTTTACTGGTAAATTGGATTATGAATACATGATTGATCCTATAGCGGTTTATAGAGATCTGTAGAGTTATCTACCTAATCCCCGAGAACATTCTCAGGTCTGGTTTTTTCTTTTGCTTGTCAACAAACGCCAGATACTCCTTGTGGAAAGCCGAAACAATGAAGTCCTTGAGTGTATCGGTTAAGTGCCCATTCTTCTCGTATGTCAGGTTCTCTATTGTAGGATGCTTGACTCGCACCTTCAAAATACTACCGTCCTTGTCGGTCTTTGTTTCGATATAATCATTGATCGATTGTCTGCAGTGCTCGGCAATCTCAATTGATAATCCGTCGATCTCGCCGGCAAATATAGCGTTGATGAAGTCTGCTATTGTTGAAACAACCGGCGCGCTCGGCAGCATGCAATCTTCAATCTTGTGTCCTTCTTTGGTTATGGCTCCGGTGAATAGCTCAAAAAATGATTTCTTTTCCTCGTCGATATTGTTCCGATTCTTGGTAGACCTGTCCCCGTAAATCTTCACCCGCTGGTTGTACCCGATCTTGGTCAGCCACTCACCTACGTTCTTACCGGCCTTAGTGCCTGTATTAATAGGATCAGCTGCAGGCAGCTCATGCACCTGGCGAATGATCCAACCCCCAGATTCCTTCTTGATCAGTTGCCAAACAGTAACGGCTATGTGCGGGTACACATTGCTATCAAGAGAGACATGCATCATGTTGTTTACATCCCAATCAAGCGGACGGACGTGATCACTCAGTTCAAACTTACGCAGGAACTCTCCCCCTGTTTTTAACTGAACATCCCAATTTCCTTCGACGTACACTTCATACTCGTAATGATTGAGGTTTTCCCTTAGCGACGGAAGATAATGCGGCTGAGCCTTTAAAAGCGGCAAGTTATCGTGTATTCTAGACTGGATATAATGCCATGTTGATTTCAGCGTTCCTTTTTTCCATGGCGTATAGATCAAATCCTTTACCCATCCTTGCGTCGGGTTACATGTAGCCATGACGATAGGTTTTGGTTGAATCGTCAATTTAGGCACGATATAGGATCCGGCACGCTCGAAGGCTTTGAAAAGTGATACCTGCTGGCATTCATTGATTTCCTCAAAGCCAAATCCATTAACCTCAAGTCCTTTCCAACGGTCCAGTTCTTTGTCCTGGTTATAGTTCTCCGGAAAGAAAATAATCTGGCTGCCGTTTTTGAAAGTGACGGTATGAGTTTCGTTATTCATCTTTTCGATGAAGCTATCCGGCTTTACTTTATTCCAGGACGGATAAAGGTTTTTCTTGATAGTGGGTAAATTCTTGCGGACAACTGCCCACCGGCTACCGGGGAATACTTTACATAGCAGACAGAAGATCGCTAGCAAGACAAACGTTTTGCCTCCCCTGATCGCTCCTCCGTACAGCACAAAAGAAAATTGACCTCCTATTACAGCGTCTATAAACTCGCCCTGTTTCGGGAAAGACTCGAACAGTGTTATCTCCTCTGGAAGGATCTCTTCATCCGCTTCAAAACTAAAACTCAATTTTTTGGCCGTTAAATATCATCACCTGCTTTGCCGGCGGTGTTTCCGGAATGCCGTCATGCTTCACGTTCTGATTGTCAGCCATACCCAAGTCACGGGCGATAATGTTTGCATTGAACGCACCAACAGCAGCGCCTTCAAATTTCTGGGCGCGGCATCTGGCTCTCGCCTGCGTTAAGATGTTGGATAATTCTGTGGCTTCATCGTGAAGTTTGCTCTCTTTATCCTTGACGTGCTTCAAAAGCGTATGTGAAAGTTCCGTGATATATTTCTCACCAAGGTTGTGGAATGCACAGAAACCGACTTCAGAATACGGCCTTGCTGTTGGCACCTGAATGATCTGGCCCGCTAGCTCTCCGGACTTCATAACCTCGTTTTTCATCCAAGGATTATCGTCAACATACTGGAAGTATTGTTGCCAAGCCAAATCAAATTCAGTTGGTGAAAATTTAAACGGTCTGCCTACAGGTTTTTTCTTTGCCATTACTTACGCGAATAACTCCATTTGCGTCTCCCAACTGTTGATGGAATACTTTTTAAACTGATCAACTATTTGCATTACCCTGGACCGAAAAGGACGTTCAACACCAACATTGATTGGACGCATCCATGGTTCAATAAACGACTTCAGCCGGTTTACTTCCTCGGGGTGATGGAGGTTTAGACATAACGCTACCTGATCTCTAACTCCTGGAGGAAGTTTACCTACAGCTTTTCGGTCATGCCCCTGAATTTCAAACGCGCTAAGGAACGACAACGGCTGATAGAGCTGGTACACTGCTCCGATGAGCATGTTCCTAAGTTCGTTGTCCGATTCATTTGAGTACTGAGATTGAATTGTGTTCCAAATGTCTTTTACTAGTGATGGTTTTTTGATTGTTGGTGAAAATTGACGTACTATGCCTAAAGCCCCGGATTGATCCGTGGCCATAACGTAACGTCCAATGATTGTAGCGTTATCCATAGTAAACCCTCCTTAGTTCGCCCTTACCTCCCCTGCTGTGTGGGACGGTAGGCATCGATGGAACAAATATAAATACTTTTTATTTGGATGTGAATAATTATAACCAAATTTTTTTAGCTGCGTACCAGTCGGCGATTTGTTGCCTGGTCCATTCGAAATACTGACCGTTGCATTTGAAGGTGTCAAGTGTTTGCATTATCCTGTCGTTATCCTCGTTTGATTTTGAACCGATCAAAGTGTATGTGCCTTTTGGTGACGTGAACTGGTTGTGGATGTATGAGCCGTCCGGATTTAGAAGCATGACACCTCCTGTATTGAACGATATCTGTTGAATTGATCAAGCGTATGGCCGGAGCATATAGCCTGCACAATGGCAAAGGCGGTGATGTGACACCTCAACACGTACACTGGAGTTTGCTGGTCCGCCCAGGCTTGATGTACGGTTCGCTGATTTGTGCTGACAACTCCGGAGTTTGTTTTAAACTCGAATCCGTAAGCTTTGCCCTGGTGAATAAGGATCATATCAGGTTGGCCTGCGATAAGACCTGTAGCCTTAAGCTTTGTGGCCTCGCGGATATCTCTTGTACTTCCATTTGGCACCGCAAATAGGCAGCGCCGCGTTTCTGGCAGCTCGGTCCAGCACTTCTGGAAAAAAGCCGCCTGAATTTGGTCTTCAGACATAATGAAAATTGTTGATGTACTAAGATACGAAAATACGTTTGGACAAGCAAAAAATAGTTGTGTAGGTTGTTTCTGGCTGTGTAGGGTTTGTGTAGGGTTTCAAACCGGCGTTAAAATATTGATTATCAACGTTGTGTAGGTGTGTAGGTCTTTTTTGCCTTATAGGCTCTTATGAATTATATATGTGTAACGTTTGTTTGTGTGTCTGCTGTAGGCTGTGCAAGTGTAATAAATGTTTATTTTCTCATATATGTAAGACTGTAAAATATAACCTACACAACCTACACAATAAATCTAACCGATTGACTTATAGATGTTTTTCTGTGTAGGTTTACAAATTTTATTCCCTACACAATGTCTACACAAGTGCTATTAAAGTCTACACAAAACGCATAAAAAAAACCAGCCGAGTTGGGCTGGTGCGGTACCAAAGGTGAGAATTGAGACGTCAGAAAAATCTTCTTTTACCGTGGTTTTTACAAAGAAGAACATCCTCTCCTTGGCCCCACCAAATAAAGTCCAAGTGATACCTGGCAGAAATCTTGACGATTATAGGTATTTTGTAGACTGATGGACGGGACGCGATAATGATAAATTGCTCCATCATTAACAGTTCATCAGGGGTTAACTCCGCCTTAATCTTCCGATCATCATTTATTATACGGCCATTAAGTTCGTGCTTAAGCTTCTTAGAAAGCTTTTCAATTTGTTCTTTCATATCTATTGTTTAAAACGGTGTAACTTCTTCCTCATCGGATTCAGATTTCGCGGCATTTAAAAGTCTTACTCCCTCTTCGGATATAGCCTTAAATTTCCGTCCCTTAGCTGTCGAGACTGCAGACACGCGGATTGTCTGGTCCGTCTTGACATCAATACCGTGCTTGTCACAATAAGCCTTCAGCGCATCGCTGATAACCTTGTGTTTAGCTTCGTAGTTCCTTGGGATGTTGTGCTCGGTATAGTAGTTCGAAATAACCTTTTTAAAATCCTCGTTAGTGATTTCCCCCTTGCTAACAAAATCATTAAAGCATTCGGAGATAATTCCTGAGGCGACTTCGCCGTAGTTTTGTTCAAACTTCTTAAGCCATCCTTCCTCAGTCAGTTCACCTGGTTTCAGCTTGCAGCCATTTTGCATCCAAACCTGCACGCATTCAGCAATATAATTGTCGTATCCTGAATAGTCCTCATCAGTCCAACCATTAGGGAAATGAATCCCAAAATGAACATCCAACCCGCCACACCTCGTAAAAAAGTCTGTGAACTCAAGAGGTATGATACGTCTAATCAACCCACCATCGCTATCGGTGTAGCTATAATTGGTTTGCATGATAAATTTTGGAGCATCCTCAACCTTAACCGTCGTGATGTCCTTCCATAATTTTTTCAGAGCGAAGGATCCGGTCGCCGGTTCCTTGAAATTCTTAAAATCAAAGTTCTTGTGCAAATCACTGATTCCAAATACTCGCTCTCCGTTCCATGACTGGAAGTAAGATTCATCGAATTTCCCCTGAATTGATGGCTTACTTGTATATGTTGTGGTAAGTTTAAGTAAGTTACAGAAGACATTTTTACCGCTACCTCCTCCCATCCTAGGATCGTAGCATGATTCGGTCAGAACGATAATAAAACCAGTTGTTTCATCTTTCCATTCGTGAGCCAGATACCCGATAGCTGGCTTTGCGTCTTCCGGCTTTACCAGGGCTAAGTTTAGATATTCAACGAACCGGCCGCCCTTGCCTGTTACGTAATCTCTAAGCTGTATTCTGTCTTTCCAAACTAGCCTATCGAAGTTGTCATACGTTGAGAAATCAACAGACTCCTTGGTTATATGAATATACCCGTTTTGATAGAATTTGTAGCAATCGTTACGGGTATCCTTGGCTATCAGTGACTCCTCCAACAATGCCAATCTGGTGGCTATAAACTTTGTGTTCTCCTTAAGGAACTTTTCGAAAACGTTACATAGCTTCTCGTACTCATCGGCTTCTTCTTCTCGGATATATGATTTCAGGATATCCTGAAATTGCCTGTCGGTTATCTTCTCGACCACGTGTCCACTAACGTAAACAATTTGCCCCTGATAACCATATAACCCCAATTCCTTGGCAACGTAAAGCAGAGATTCATAGCTTACTGATAGCTTTTCAGATTCTGAGTCGTACTTGATAAATACACCATACGGATGATCCTCTTGCAGCTGTTGGACCGTAGCTTCGTAGGACTGTTTAGCCTGATCGCTGAAGTTCGCTGGTATAGGTTTACCTGAGGCAGCAGCACGTTTCACGATTTTCTGCTCGACTGCAGGTTTTACTTTACCATAGCCATTGTTAACTAAATGCCAATATGTTTCAGACTTATTACCCTGAAACTTAAGTTCGGCTAATAGGGTCGCCGGGTGATATCCTCGCATTCCTTCAAGATCGGTGGAAGTGGTGAAGATAAAAAACATACGCTTATCTACATTCCATGAGGCAGAGACACCTTTGTCTTTACCTGGACGCGTGAACCAGTAGAACTTAGCGTTTTTGTGGCTGTACTTCCATCCGAACTCCTGAATGAGGGCTACAGGATCAACAGAATTGTTATAGTGCTCGAATGGGTTTTCATTATATACAGATTCCTGAGACTTACCAAGTTTAGGCTTTGGCGCTTCCTTGACAATTTCAGAATAGCTCATGCAGAGCGTGATTAATGCCTCCCGTTCTTCCCAAGTGATCGTTGGTATGGGATTGTCTATCTCAACAGTATAACCGAGCGATGGAGGCGCAAGGAAGTACCCGCCTTCGCCGCGTGTCTCAAGAAAGTTAACCTCTTTGCTAGGGCGCTTAATACCCTTTGACATTTGGAGTTCGATCTCTGCCTCTGTTGCAATGCGGCCCGCCAGCTTAAGGTTACCAGGCACCTCATGACCTTCAACACGATATGGAATATGAAGACCGGTTGAGGGTGTTCTATGGAAGCGTAACTTGCTAAAGAGTGTAGGATGGAAGGTTCGGATATCTTGAAGCAACGTGGTGTCAATACCGGGCTTAAATTTCACATCAACATCAATAACCTCCAGGTTTCCTGATATCTTTCCACACACAATTGCAACGGCGGTTGTATTCCTCTCCTCCATTTGTTGCCATAACTCCTCTTTGGTGATTTGCCTGATCTGAAATTCCTTCCAGGCCTTGTATGGAGTTTTTGCGAGATATACAGCCCCCATCTTAGTGGTCTCGTCTTTGTCGCGAACGGGTATTATCGAAAGGCCAGACTGAAGCATCGAGTCAACATTCGACCAAATTCCGGATAGTGTATTCATATTGTGATGTTATGGAAGTCCAAATTTTGTACTGGCATTTCTCTTTGGATATAGGCCCAGTTATCCTTATATCCCATTGCTTTCCCGTAGTCTTTCAGAAAACCCTCCTGCTCAGCTTCTTTTGCTCTAGCTACGCGGGCTGCAAATGGTTTCTTGTCCTTAAGGTTGGCGTATAGGGCCAGCTCTTTAGGTGTAAGTTCGCTGATCCGCCTGCCTTTGAGAGGAGCCAACTTATTCGTAACGTCTTCAGCAATGCCAACCTCGGTACTCGCTGGCTTCTGTGGGATGTCAAAACCGCAATACTTACAGGTCTTAGCCATAACGAATATTATACTTTCGCACTTGGGGCAAAAGTTGATTGCTGCGACTCCGCCTTTCACCTTTTTTGGCTTCGCGGTCCACATCTTATCCCACGGGTGCGGATGGAAGTATGCTCCGTGACGGTCAAAGTTGCTGCCGTAATCTAGAGTACGGAAGAACATACCCTCTTTTGGACGGTCCGCCCTGAAGAGCATTTGTAGGTATATCGCTAGCGATGTTGTTGCTCGGTAAAGTACGATCAGGTCAACGGGCGGGTAATCATAGCCAGTAGTCATTTTACCGACACTGATCATAATGTTTGTCTCGTTCAGGTCCTCAAACCGGGCTATCTGAAATTTCTCATCGGTACGCCGGCCGTGATTGATTGAACACATAAAACCCTCACGCGTCATTCGATCATAGACTTCCTCGGCATGGTCAATTGAGGCACAGAAAAGCATGCATTTGTTGAAAGGCGTCTCGCGTAGATCCTTGAAAAGTTCTTGGTAATGCACTTCCGTACCGAAGAACTTTCGTTGGCTCGCCTCTGTAAACTCCCCGTTACGCTTCTCGAGCTTGTCGGCGGCTTTACCAGACTTACGCTGGATATGCTGATAGTCACACAAAAATCCGTTATCAATGAACCACTGCACATCGTATGTGGTGACGCATGTATTATAGAGCTTGGGCAGGTGTTTGGCCATTCGGAAATCCGGAGTAGCAGAGAACCCAAGCCTGCGACCGTAGGTAAGTTTATCGAGCAGATTCGTGTATCTCCCGCTATGACACTCATCAATGATAATTTGAAAGTTGATCGGTAAGCCTCGCTCGTCAACTTGGCCAGCGAGCTTGTTAAATTGTTCGAATATCAACGGCCTCCTCTCAAGTGTCTGCGTCATGGCAACATAAAATCCGCCCGGCACAATGGGGATGTATTTGGGAGTTTCGTCGTTTATACCGACCGCACCGGCCTCTTCAAGGTTTTGGTTGTATACGTTTTTACGTTCAGTGAGTATAAGAGTGACTCCGCCTTTGTTACAAACCTGGGTACCAATATAGACAAAGGTCTTGGTCTTACCAGTACCCCCAGGGGATTGGCCAATCACGTGCTCGTGCTCTTTAGTGGCGACAGCAAGGTTTTTAACGAAATCTTGCTGGTAAGGCCTTAATGTATAGTTGAGGACACGCATATTCTACCTTCCTGTTATAATAGTCAAGCCGGATGGACCAGTAACTCTACTCAATGCAACATACATCTGACCGGGTGCGAAGCATTTTCGGCTCAAGTCTACGGTGACTTCGGAGAATGTCATGCCCTGGCTTTTGTGTATGCTGAGGGCATAAGCAAGACGCACCGGGATTTGAGTGATGCTTCCAATTTCCCTGAGTTCCAGTTTGTCCTCCTGCTCATTCAGGACATATTCCATTTTATGAAGTTCTACCTGCTCCAAAGCATAGCGCACCTCACCAATTTCAATAAAGTGTTTTCCATCGTCAACCATGAATGTTCCTATGGCACCATTGAACAGGTTGTTGTTTTTGGAGTTCACTAGGTACATGATCTTACAGCCATCTTTCAGAACAACTCTGCTCTCTAGATTGAAATCCTGCAGTTTCGCGCTGCCGGTGACGGTCGCTATAAACTCGTGTTCTTCAGCATCGATACCAGACAGACCAGCAACATTATATTGTTGGACAGTACTATTATGTGGAGCCAATATGACACCTTTAGGCTCCGTACCTACAAACTGCCGGAAGTAATCTGATTTACCACCATCGCGAACGGTGTTAAGAGCTTCAATGAAATCTGGATCAGATTGGCGAAGTATCTCATCCAATTCGATAGTCTGTACTGAAAGCTTTTCAAATACCTTAGCATTAGAGAAATACAGATCGTCGTAGGTGCTGAGCAATACGCTGCGCATATTATCATCAACCACGACGGGTAACTGCTTTAGGTCGCCGATAAATATGATTTGTTTATCACGAAGCGAACCGCATCCGTTTTTAACCATTGTCCAGTTGACCGCATCGAGCACGTCTGGGCGGAGCATACTCACCTCATCAATGAAGATAACGTCAATCTTGGCGATCAGACGCCGCTTCTCAGATTTGAACCACCGGCAAGTTTGAAAGGTAAGTACGCCGAAAGGATCAAGCGCAAACATGGAGTGTAATGTTTGGCCACCGATGTTGTTTGCGGCAAGTCCAGTGGGTGCCAGGGCGACAACGTTTTTACCCTTCTGTCTCAGGCGGCTCATTGCTTCCTTAACAACGAACGATTTGCCTGTTCCCGCCTTACCCGTCAGGAAAACATTCCGTCCAGCTTCGACAGCTTTAAGAAATTCAGCTTGTTTGGTTGCAAGTTTCATAACCCAGCCTCCTTTCCCGATTGCTCACGAAGCTTCAGATACAACCTCCAGTAAAGCATCTTTGCTTCTGGGCCTACCGGATCGGACACGAATCCAACCTCTTTTTTCGCGGACTCAATGCGGGCCGTATCCTGGGTAATAGCCCATATCCGAATTTTAACCTCGCGGACATCAGGCATTTGACCCTTGCCGTAGAACTTGACGTATTTGTTGCACGCGTTGCAGACCTGTTTAATATGCGGCCCAGCATAAACGAATTTTGCCTCGTCTACCGCCCCGCAGGTTCGGCACTCGTGAGGAATCATTAATTCCATAGCTAAAGTAATTAAGTTAAAAACCCTTTAAGGCTTCAATGGTCTCTACTCCAAATCCACCTTAAAGGGCTGATTATCTTTATAGCCTGTAGAGAACGGCTTATTTTGTTGCTGTATGTGTGCTGCCGGGCATCGCCAATTCGCACATACAATAATACAAAATTAATTATACTTTTTATTCATGTATGAATAAATTTTAAGCTGTCAAGTCTACAAAAGTGCCCTTACCTGATCCACTTTTGCGGTGAATGCTTTATCTCTTCCGTAGAGGTCATAGAATGTTTCTCTTGCGTAGATAACAGTCGAGTGGTCCCGGTTGAACAGTCTGCCTATTGCTTTCAGCGGCATCTTAGGGTTGGTCTTAATGATCATACCTATCGCAATAAACCTGGGTTCACTGTACTCTCGGCTACGTAAGGGCGAAAGAAGTCTTTCCCGGTCAAGCTTAAGTACTTCGCATACGATTTCTATAATTCTCACAGGGTCATTTTCGCGCATGTTCAGTCGGGACATGACCTGCTTTTGCTCGGGCAGCCCGGCGTATAGTTGTGGGTGGATCATGCTGCCTCCTCCTTTGAAAGTTCACTTAACCATTGATCGTAAATGTTAGATGCAATTTGCGCTGTCATTACAGGGGGGACGGACATTCCGATTAGGTAAGGATTATTTGATGGCGAAAAATCATAATCTAATGGAAAGGTTCCTATTTTGCATCTTTCCTCATTCGACAGATATTGAGGATAATCAAACTTAACCATGCAATCTGCTTTGGCCGTCAGGGTGCCAACGACTTTATCTTTGTAAATAAAGTTTTGCCCAAAACCAGTGTTAGGTTTGTTTCTAACCCTACTATTTACACAGCTAAAATCTAAGTCTCCTGGCTTTCTTTGCTCCCAAATAGTTTTGTAAAACTCGGAGATTGAAGGACCATTGTTTGTTTGAATGTCTCCATAAACAATTGGCTTCTCTTTAAAATCCATTTCAATTCGAGGTATTGATCTAAACATGTCAGCTGAATACAAAAACGGCCCCGCAATATCTTTCCTGAGTGCAATAAAAAAAACACGTTCCCTTTTTTGTGGCACACCCATTTTTGAAGCGTCCAAAAGAAAGTGCTGTACATAATATCCTGCTTTATCGAACTCTTTGTATATTTGAATCACATAGGATTTTGCTGCGCCTAATAGTAGTCCTTTGACGTTCTCAGCCACAACTACTTTGGGTTTTAGTTCTTTTGCAAGATCGATAAAGTCGAAGAACAAAGTATCTAATATTTGCATCGACTGACCTTCTCGGAAGACTTTGTCTTTCCCCCAATCTTTTTCACGATTACCTGCCATGCTGAACGATGAGCATGGTGGCGAACCATCCAAAATATCAAGATCATACAATTCATCTGGTAAATCTTTTCGCAGTTTAAAGGTTTGTATAGGTTCCAAGTAGGCGTACTTTGGACAATGATTGGTTATGTATGCCTCCATCATTTTTGGATCGATTTCATTACATCCTATTACATCGAAACCGGCAAGTTTATAGCCCATAGTTGACCCTCCACCACAAGCGAAACAGCTAAAAACCTTTCCTTTGTCTTTTGTAAAGACAGCATCTTTCAATGTCCATTCATAAGGAAACCTATGCGGCTTTACATTCCTTTTCATTTTTGCTCGGTTGATTAACCCCTCCCAGCCTCGGGTAGACTAAGTCCGAAATAATCCGGGAGGGGATTGTTAAACAAATAATTCTCTCTGGGCACTTTCGGCGGCCCTCGCCTTTGTTTTTCGTACCCCCTCTGTCACAATCACCATCGCTGACCAGCCTTTCATATCGGGCGTTATCCGCGTGTACCAGTCGCCCGTAGCATCATGCCTGACCACCGTGATGTAGTCGCGCGTTCGGTTGTATACGGTACGCTTTACGCCTCCGACCTCGTGCACGTAGCACTGACCTATTCGCAGCGTATGAACCGGTACGCGCGGGTGCTCGGTTAGTGTAGCTGGCGGATGGTATATGTTTGAGAGGGGGTGCATGTGCTACTCGCTAGAACGGTAGGTCATCCGATCCGTCCGGGGCCGCAACTGGTGCCGGAGGCGCATACTGCGGTGCGGGCGTAGACTGCGCGGACTCCCCAGACTTTGAAATCCTCCATACGACAAGCGTATTGAAATACGAAGTTTTACCAGTCTTGTCCGTCCAAGGGCGGCCGCGCAGGTTGAAACTTACATCTATCTGATCGCCGGGTTGCAGATTGTCAAACAACGCAGTCTTGTCCTGCATCGCCTCAACCTTAATGTACTCAGGATATGTCGGGTTTTCCGCATACTCGACAATAAGATCGCGTTTTTTAAATGTCTCGCTAACATGCTGTACTGGGCCAACTTCATGGACCTTTCCTACTATATTCATATTGTTTCCGGTTTCACCAGAGCCGGAGTGGTTTAGATTATTTCACTTGTTCGTATGTACACCTGCTCTTCCGACAATATCTCATGCGTCTCAACCTGCAAGTCCCACCGCTTGGCCATAATGGCATCATGATCGGGTGCTGGTTTTGGCAGGTATCGCTCGATTTTATTTGCCGGGATCCAGGCGCCAGTCTTGGTATTTTGAAACCATTTACGACTTACCTTTACGATATGCCTGGGCAAAGTGGAGAGGTCTGGTTTTGTCATGGTTAGGCGGCTTTACGTGATTTATTGATCGCTTTATATTTAGCCTCGTATTGAATGAACTCAGATTCAATCTTAACACCATTCGCCTTCGCATACTTTTCGGCGAACAATCGCATGCTGTCAAGCTTCATTTTACCTAGGTCCTGTTCGTCACTATGCGTAAGGAAGAACTTGAATATCTCAGCCCATCCGGCCCGCTCGGTAATCGTAATTGAATATGATTCTACGGCTTGTGCTTTTGGAGCGCTGAACTGCCTGTCAGCTTGCTGTATCTGAACCGTTAAGACAGCATCGGCAACAGCTTTAGAGGTCTGCTCCAAGGCTTTCGCTTCCGATTCTGCTTTCTGCTTCTCCTCAAGTTCGTCTTGTTGCTTCCGTAATTCCTCCGCGGCGGCGCTTGCTTTACCTTGGGCAATCTCTTCACGTCTTGAAGGAATAAGCGATAAAAGGTGATTAGCATACCCTGTGATCTCCGACTTGTAGTGCGGCGCAATCTTTTCAAACTTGCCCTCCTTTGCCTTTATTACGATGTCTGGCATTTCATTAGCAACCAGTCCGCTCGACAGTGTAACATTAACCTGATCCCATCTTTCTTGCTCCAGATTACCAGTAACCCCTGACAGCAGTTGCTCCACTGCATCAATAGTTTCTTCGCCAGATCCCTCGAAGGCCGCAAGCAACTCAGCTTTGTCGCAGCTTAACATAGTGGCGTATGCGGTCCTAAATGCTGCTTCTGCCTCAGCGAACTTTGTAGCACGTTCCTTTTCTTTGTCGAGCAACAATTGTTCAGCAGCTCGTTTCTCCGCTTCTTCCTTCGCGTATGCAGCAACAGAGGCGTTACGCTTTGCCTGCAATTCGGTTGCTAGATCGTTCTTAAGCTTGCTCTCTTCTGCAGTATATAGCTTGACAATCTCCTGAATTCTTTGGGTGAACGGTTTACGTGCATCTTCTGCCGCTGCCGCCGCCTTTTTAATACCGGCCAAAAAGTCATTGATTTTCTGATCAGTTTCGGCAGTAAGCTTAACCCCTTCAGCATTAGCCAGAATCAAAAGTTCATCGCGCTTCTTGGAATACCCGGCAACCCATCCTTTGGTTTTTGCAAGGATCTGGCTAGCGCTTTGTATTTCCGCAGGGGTAATCACTGTGATACCCTGCGTAGTATTCTCTGTATTCATAGTTATATGGGTAATGGTGCTGAAACGTATGTTGACGCAGGCACGCTCCGGCGCTTAGGCGCAAAAGGAGTGCTGCTAAACTTCCGGTTGCAATACTCTTCAATTGTCTCCTTGCCAAGTGCCGCGAGCAAACTCTCTGGAGTGCTTACTACACCGCTGATATTCATGTACTGTTTATTCTCAGCTTTGCTAGCGTACCGGACGTTAGCAAGCATAAGTACGGCGTCAATCTCATCCTGATCAATCTCGCCGGTCCAGTCTTTGAAGTTGTAAGATGGTGTCGAGGTCCACTCTTTGGGCGACCAGTTGCAGGCCATATCGATATGTATATCTGGAAAGTTCTCTTCCCAAAGTTGCTTCTCGCATTCGATCTGGATTCCGTTGGAGCGGTAAAAGCCGTGTCTGCCGGATTTAAAGTTTATGATGGCCGTTTTTTCGACGGGCTTTTTAGTTAGCTTAGGTTCACCTTTGCGCTCACCAGATTTGTAGACTTCTCCCCAATAACCTTGCTCCTCAATTGTGAGTTTACACACCAGGTCGATCAAAGTGCCAAAGCCTTTGTCGCTCAATAACACATACTCAATACCAAGCGGTTTAATGTTGTAGTCAAGCGCAAATTGGATGAATGCAAGCATATCTACCTTAAGTTTGTCAGCCCAATCTTTACACTCCTGATGCCAGTAACCATGCTCGCCTGTGTATTCTTCAACTGCTGCATCGGTAGTGTCAAGATCATAAACCTGTTCTTTCAAGAACTTACCGATCTCAAGGTGCAGCAAAGTACCATATTGCTGCGCTAGGGTGAGCAGCCGGTTTGCTTCCGCCCTGCCATGTTTAATATACCAATCCAGAAGTGGATCCTCCATAGGGGCGCAGCTGTTGATGGCAGTTGTTAGGCTGGTGTAGAGTCTAAGTGGCGATTCTAGAACTCCCCCTTCATTGATGCGAATGTAAGACCGGCCTCGGCCAAAGTTCACCCGTCCGACTTTATAGCCAGGAAGCCGCAACGCCTCCTCATCAAACCAGTCTGTATGTACTAATTCGTGTGTCATTCTATTTGCCCTCCCCTATTTCTAAAACTTTAGTCTGTTCATTGATTGCCCCGCTTGCTATCATACGGGTAGTAATCCTGTTCAAGTCACCACCGGCATCGATATACGCCCTGACAGCCTCAATATTTTCCTCGGTAAAACTTGGAATGAGCGTAACAACGGGGTACGTACGTGCTTCACCGGGGTTGTACGACTTTTTCATTTCAATTTGTAAGTTGAAAGGGAAACCGATGATTGTATTGGCTCTTTCTCTAACCATATCAAACGACTTGGTAATACTTGGGATGCTGACTTCTTTAGCCTTAGTTTGGTAAGTCCAATAGCCTAGTACGCCTGTCATTTTCAAAAGGACAAAACGCAGGGTCAGTGTTCGCTCCCACTTGAGCTTTTTAATCCGGGGATCAGTAGCTGACACATTTTCCACATACTTACCTGTAGCCGAATCCCAAATAGTGAATGTTGCACCGTCACCCCATCCATAGCGCTTACCTTTGTCCCAGCTTTCAAACTGCTCATTACAAACCTCACTAACGTTATCGCTGATAAATGCTACCTGGAGCGACTTTGGTTTTTCACCAAATAACCGCGTGAACTCGTTCGCAAAATTTCCGGTCGGCCGGAAATAGTCAATTGCTTTCGGGTATTCAACCCCCGCCGCTGTTTTGGCCTTGATGCCTGTTTTAATTTTTCCGATTTCCGGCAGCGTGCTGGCATTGTTCGCCTTCGTTGCCTTGATAATGCGTCCTGTACTCATTTTGATATAGTTTTATGCCTTACGGCGGTTAATAATTATCTCAATCGCTTTATGCACCCTTTCCTCCTGCGCCAGTTCCTCCTCTACATTAGCCCTCATCCGATCTGCCCGGTACTGATAGTTAGCATCCGGATGGTCTCCCCAGTCGGCAGGCATGCGTTCAGATGGCACCTCAGTACTGCGAATGCCCTGAGGAGCGGCGCTTGTTGGTTCTGCGACCTGGCTAGAAGTAGGCCGTGACTTGCGCCATAGGCACGACACGCGTTTAGCGGCCTTGCGAATCGCGCGCAACATACGGTTGCAACAGTCTATCGCTTTGCGTGTCAGACTGCGGCTCTGGACAGCCATCTCCTCAAAGGATGGGTTTGTGGCCAGCCATGATATGTAATCCTGTAGTGTCATGATGCTTTCCTCCTGTTCGATATTAGCCTATATTTCTCCATGTAAGCATCAAGAGAGCTTCTTTTGAACTTTACCGCCTGTCCCTCTTGGAAGACTCCAAACTCAACCTTTCTTCTGAGTAACCATTGCTTACTAAACCCGATATATTTGGCAGCTTCGTCAACCGATAGCCACCTGTCTTCTTTCAGCCGAAGGTTTTCAGCCATGACGCTTTCTATCTTCTCTACCGCACTGTTTATTGTTTGGGTGAGCGTCTGGAAAGTCTTGCTTTCAATTACTACAACTTCCATTATGCAGCCCTCCTTATTTCTACGCCAAACACATGCTTAACATGGTTCAGGACCGCTTTTACTTGCTCTTTCGAAAGCGGAGCGGTATGTTGCTTTGCGTAAACCTCAAGGTAGTTTGAAGCCTCCTTGTACGACATTTCAAGCTTGGGCTGTAGAAACTCATCCCAATACTGGTCTTTCACCTCTTCCCAGTTATCCATTAGGTAATCCCAGGCATCATAAGACTTGAAATCGTCAACATCAGTCTGGAATTCGTTCAGCTCATTGTCTGCAATAAACTGCTCCAACTCATCAGCAGTGATTCGGATAGCAAACGGTTCGTCTGAATAACTTAGGTCTGGAGTGATGTAATGATAAATTACATCGTTTCCATCGCGGTCGATGTCCCACTTCTCGATTAGGTTTGTTTGGTTGGTGGTTTTAGCTAGATTTGTCATAACTATACTTGTTGTGTGGTTAATGAGGCTTCCGGTTTTTGTTTGGCGACGTGGCCGGAGGCCTTTGTTTATTTTGTTCTTGTTACGATTAATTTTCCTGGTGAACTTATCCGGTCTGTTGAGTAGCTTCTCTCAGGATACTTATCCTTGATCTTTCCGCTGATGCGCGGAGCTACGGTGCTTCTACCTGTTTTCTCGTCAACGGTTAACTTTCCGCCTACTTCCATGTCTTCCAGAATTGTTGTCCATGAGATCTTTTTAGGCAATTCAAATACTTCCATTATATTATTCCTTTACTTGTTGCGTATTGAACCATTTGAGGCTTACTGCTAAGTCCAGTCTCATCCTGTATCGTCTGCATGTGCTTCTTGACTGTCTCAACTGATATAAATAGTATGTCTGCTATCGTCTTGTTATCGTGAACTGATAGGCTGAACACGTCCGACTGGCGTGCGCTGAGCTGTGTACCGTATACCCGTAGGTTATCGCATCCTTTACCCCGGTGGGTACAGGTGGCCCGGTTAGGACATGGTGCGTATTCAGGTTCAGACAGATTGCCATGAGCATCAATATCAGGATCATCGTTAAGCGCGCCATAGTTACATATCACAAACTGCTCAAGCGCCGAGTCTTCGCATGGTCCTGCGATTCGTTCCATCGCCTTACGCTTTGTTGGATTGTCGCGAAGGGCGTTACGCAATATGTCCTTCTTACTCTCCGGCACCCTGCTAAACGGCATTACCATCCCTCCCATCAACGCCTTTACTCTGCGTACGCCATCCTCTACCACGGTGAAGAACTCAACTCCTTCATCTAGTAATCCTGCTGGTATTCGGTTGGTTGTTGTCATTTTACTACTTATTGGTTATTGTGAACTGATTGGTTATATTTACCTTTGTTGCTGTTGAACAATACAAATGTAATGGAAGTATTTCCATTTTTCAAAATATTCAATGGAAATTTTTCAATTATTTTTCAATATCAATGGAAGATTTAATTAAAATGTTGATAGACAGTAATTTAAAAACTGTATCGAAAGACACTGGAATCCCCTATGACCGCATGTACAAGTGGACAAAAGGTGTATCCAAGCCTAAAATCGAGGACTATAATTTACTGCTTCAATATTTTTCAGATGGAAATTTTTCCAATTCTATTGAAATTATGCGGCCTGAAGGGGAAATAGTCACCAATAAAGTAGCACGAAATAAGGAGACAGGACTGATACCGTTCTATAATGCCGACTTTATGGCTGGGAGAAACGACAATAGTGTTTCAGACGGTTCGGAGCACCCTGATTATTATATGGATGTCCCTGAGTTCGCAGGGTGTATAGCGTTCCGGGCATTCGGTGATAGCATGGAAAAGCTAATTAAATCAAGCAGCGTGCTTTTCGGGCTGAAACTGGATAGTGATTGGAGAGAATATATTGAGTATGGCCAGATATACGGCATCACCATGAAGAATGGGCAGCGATACTTGAAGTATATACGAAGGGCTAAAAGTGATAGGCACTTCCTCCTTAAAAGTGAAAATGAGAATTACGACGATTTTGAAGTACCTAAAGAGAAAATAAAAAACATTTGGCTAATCCAGGGCTGGATCGATAAAAGAGCATAAAACAAGAAAAATTATGAAGAAATCAATTTTAACGTTCTTATTCATGGCTGCCATGATAGCGGCCATTGGACAAACAACAAAAAAACCAGTCGGCTTACCTCCGGCGATTAACGGTATTCATAGAGAGTCGCTGACTTTCGCTATGTCTGTTCTTACAAGGGGATCTTCTGACGACCTTGACGAGATAAAGGATGACATTTTGTCTAGACTATCATCGCCTAAATCACCTCAATTAATCAGAAAAAATAAAACTGTTTTGACAAATTACGTCAATGATATGGGTCGCTTCGGCGAATCGTTAAATTCATTATTCAATTACACCGAAGACAGCCTTCCTTTTGATTTTTATTCATTCAATAATTTGAAGGTATTTATGCAAAGCGGTGTCATTGCAAACTTCGAACTGAATACATTGAAACTTGATGCACAGGAAAGAGCGTCCTCTGTCGCAAAAGAGGTTTTGCTTCCGGGACTGTCCAACTTCGCGCCATTAATGACTTCCGCGGACATCAACTATTTCGGTATCGTTTGTGGTTTTGTGGTAAGGGATTTTTCGAAAGATGAAAATAGTGTCGCATATAAAGACGGAGAGACAGTCGCGATAATTGTCCCGAAAAGCGTAGTTAAGCGTTACCTTGCCTCTGAAATAACTGATGAGGAAGTAATTAAACTATCATCGTTCTACAATTCGAATAAGACGACACGAGGCGTTAAGAAAATTCTAGTAAAATAGTAAATGGACCGGGGGTTTCTCTTCTTAGTAGCTCTGATGCTGTCTGTACTATATATATGGCTAGTGAACATGTTTTACAGAAACACATTAAGAAGCAAAAAGGAATACGACGGCATGATTGCCTTAATGGTGCGAGAAAGGGAACTTATTAAGGCGGACAGGGCAAAGTTCAGGCAGGATATAACTAAGTTAAAACATCAGCTAAAGTCAAGCCAAGAAGCATTTAAAAACTACGAACAGGAGATTCAAAAGAGAAACAATACTATTGTTGGAATGTCCAAGCATTATGAATCGCAATCCGCGTTGTCAACGCACCAAAAGAATATCGAGATTCAAGGGCTAATCAACAGGTATGACGCACTTGTACACGATTATGTTAAGGCTAGGATTGAATCACTGGAGCATAAGCTGCCAGGGTTTGAAGGGAACGAGCAGACATTGATCGATATAGCAGAGATGAAAGAACAAAAGAAAAAGAAAGAGATATCCGCGATCGAATACTTGGACAGACTTAAAATCATCCTTGACTCGATACAAAGAAAGCTCGCTTAACTACACTTATACACTACAATAAAATGTCACGACCAGCAACACCCTATGTAAGAAATGCCCGTCCAATTGATATGTCGGTTGTTCACAGGATAACGCACTTCAGGGAAAAGTACATTTCTAAAAAGCAGACCGACGCGGCTCCGCTCCTGGGAATTCCGCAACCTACGTTATCATCCATCGAGGCTGGCAAGCGTACCATTTCACAAAAAGTACTGACTGCTTATATCACCAAGTACAACCTGAACACTGAGTGGCTAACCACAGGCAATGGAGATCCGCAAAGAAAGCCGGAGTCTGGTAGCGCCATGGCCCGCACGCTGCACTCGTTGGAGGTAGAGATTACAACACTAAAGGGGGTTATTAAAATGTTCGAAGCTCAGCAAACACACCTTTTTAACCGGCTTGAAACGATGAATAAGAGGCTGGATGCTCAGGAGGAGCGCATCAACCAGCTTACCCATCGGTAGGTTGCCTGCCAAACACCATATCGTCGGCCGCATCCAGCTCGTCGGATTTCATAATATCTTGAATATACTCCTGATGCACCTTTAGAGATGTGTGTCCTAAAAGCCCCATAGTAATCAGTGGATTTTTAATTTTTGCGAAGGCCATTTTGGAGTACGTATGCCGCGCAATATGAGTAGTTATCTTTTTATCTATCCCAGACCTGGCTGTAATCCTCCTTAGGGCATTGTTGACTACGCACACCGAACGCTTCAATTCCCTTAACCTAGCCTGCTCATTCTCTTGTGGCTCCAGCGAATGGTCATAGTACCACTTATATATCGGGAAAATACGGCCTGTCGCTACTTTATATTTATTGAGTATCTTGATGGCTTCTGGCCGCATCCTGATATCAAAATGTTTATCCGTCTTTTCGTCGAAATAAACCAGCCTATCACCTTTGATGTTTTTCTGCTCTAAAGCAAGAACATCACCCACCCTCATTCCTCTATTATAAAACTGTAGCAAAAATATATCCTGACACATCTGCTGGTGGCCGCTGAGTTTTTCAGTGTTTATAAATGCCTCGAGCTCTTCTTCGGAAAGCTTCCTTTTAACCGGCTTTTTTCCTACAATTTTTATTTTACAAGTGGGGTTCCCGAAGTAAAGGCCTTTAGATTGGCAGTACTGTAAAAACTTACTGATCCATGAACGCTTCTTTCTGCGGGTACTGGCTGCATTTGGTTTATGTTCTTTTGTCTCCAGATAAATAAAAAAACCGTCAAGCCACTGTTCATTAATATCTTCCAAAAAAACACTTTTTCCGGCAAAAGATTCTATTTCATTGGCCAGTGCCATATGTGTATTATACCGTGTAATTTTATTCTTTGACCAGAACTCGCTTTTTGCATAACCACGGATCAGATCCGGCACGCTATCTCGTTTCGCTGGTTCTGTGTCTGTCTCATCCATAGACTCGTTTCTTAGAACCTGCCTGGCATTTGAAGATATTAAACTGCCGTCAATAACTAACCTCTCAACTCTATTGTACTCTTCGATTATCTTTAAATTGATTTGCGCAGCGTTCGGATGCTTTCTGGCCTTGACTCTACATGTGGTTGGGTCCCACTGATCAGGGAGAATTTTTGCAACTGTCGTCTTTATTGGTTTACGATCTATTATTACCTGAATAACCACTGGGTGAGTTCCGTCTGAATAGGTTTTGTGTTTGTAAAGTAGTATTTTTACTGAGGCTGCCATTGCATAAAAAATGTGCTTAGTGTAAACAATGGTGTAAACAAACATAAATTTCGGAGTCTGCAGGTTGTTTACACTGTCATCACAAAGCTACTAAATATTATTGCAAAGACATATTCTACAATAATCTAATATCTAAGAATATTAGTAAAGAATCCCTTCGGGAACACTTAAGGGGAGTTAGCAATGCTAACTCCCTTCTTTTTTAACCGGTAATTCAAACGAGAAAAATATCTTTCCGTTGCCCCCGGTTACGCTCAGGTCGCTGCCGTTATTCTGTAAATAGGTTTTGCATAGATTTAAGCCCAACCCTACACCAGCAGAATAGTCGGTACTTTTCATTACGCCGTTTTCCGCTGTAGCCGCCCTAATCGCACGTTGCAGAGCTCCGGCATCTTCCAGCGAATTTGACACAGCAACCTTCCCTACGCCCGTATCTTCGCTTAAACCGATCGAAATTTGTCCGTTTTTAGGCGTAAATTTAATCGCATTATCTATAAGGTTCCTTAACACAAGCACAATCTCATTCCTGTCGGCGTAAACGGACAACGCTCCGGCAGTTTGCATTTCAAGCTCAATGTCCTTCCGCTGTATCAGTGGCATGTACGCTGGCAAAAGTTCATCCAGCACTGCTTTAACGTCGAACGTGACGGGCACTGATTGAGAACCTTCCATCCGCCCCTTAGCCCAATGCAGGAGCGTATTCACGGTGCTATTAATCCTGTGGATGTTCGCTGTGTTTTCCTTGAGCAAAGCTCGGAGTTCTTCATTATTCAACACCTGCATATCATTTAGCTCGAGTATACTCATCAAGCTGTTCAACGGGCTTCTCAGGTCGTGAGCCACAATAGAGAAAAACTGATTCAACTCCTGTGTCCGCTCCTTCACGCGTTCTTCAAGTTTGAGGTTATGCGTTTGTACCAGACGTAAGTTTTCATCACGCGCCCGCTGTTCCGCAGCAATGATGGTGTTGTACCTGTCACCAAGCGCAAATGACAGCAGTAAGAGCTCGCCTGTAGAAGCAAGCGGCACAAGCTGCATCGTGTATTCATTTACCTCGATAATACCGGCGAGGCTAAGGGTAACGATGGCCACACTGATCCAGATGAGCGACCAGGCTGCCACGTAGTACTTCGCTGCTTTTAAGCCCCGCCTGTAAGCAATTATTCCAGAGATCCACAGGGTCAGGGCCACAGATATGGTAAGCAGTTGCGCAATAGATGTCGATGTACTCTTGAATCCGGCAGCACTCAGAAAGAATAGGATTATACCGCAAACACCGAAAAAGTAATAATATTTAAGCATGGATGGAACCGTTACCTCGAGGTTGAGCAGGCGACGGCAAAACAATAGCGAGGTAACGACAGAAAGGCTCAGGAACACATGTGGATGTTTGCTCATGAATATCCGGAGATCTGGCCCCAACAGAAAACTATAGCCCCTTATGTATATCAGCATGTAGAGCGACAGACTGAGCACATAGAGGGTATAATAGAGATATGCTTTGTCTTTCAAACTGAAATACAAAAAGAGGTTGAACAATAAAAGGGCAATTAGCACACCTATATAGGCATACTCTATCCGGTCCTTGTAAGGTACCCTTTCTACCATGGCTTCCGCCGTGGAAAGCTTAAGCGGTACTACCATTATATTGTTGGTTTCAAGCCGCATGTATACGGTCGCGACGGTATCTGGACTTAGTGGCGGCAAGTCGAAAACATAGTCGTTATCAACCTTCACACCTTTAGTCTGCCTGAACAGACTTCCGGCGCGCACATGCCAGGTACCACCGTTCGCATCGGGCGCATACAAATCAATCTGCTCGATATTTGGTGCGTCGAGAACGGCATATACCTTCTTAAATCCATGATGTCTTACCTGAAATCTGATCCATATGGCACTGCTGGTGTTCCCGAAGTTCAGAATATCTTTATCACCGGGCCTAAAGCGGGAAGCCAGTTCAGGGGAAGTAATCTGCGCCAGAGTTAACTTGGCGGTACTGTCGGAGTAATAACTAACCAGCTTACCGATATTACTCAGGTCGAGCGGCACGGGGCTGCGGCCAACCGCGCTGAAAACGCCGAAACACAGCCATAAAAAAACACAAAAAGCACCTAGTCTTACGATTCGAAACGTCAACATACAGCTTATATTTGGGGCATTAATCGCCTAAATTAGCAAATAATAAAGGATTTCACACCTGCAACACAACGAAGGGCTTGCGGAACAACCGCCCCAATACTTTGTATCTTCATTTTTACAAATTCAAAGATTTTATATATCGGCACCCAACCGGTATCTTTATGCCATATAACTAAACAGATATGATTAGAAACTTTTTGATTTCGGCCATTTTTTTAGGCGCAGCTTTGTCTGCTGTTGCGCAGAATACACGTCAGGAAACAAACAATCCTAACCGCCAGAGAAGAGGGATGCGGGGTTATCAGGTTACCATTGTGAACAGCACGAAAGACAAGCTTGATACGGCCAGATTGAGGGCTGCATTTAACGCGGTATATCCAGACTTTGCCCGGGCCGACGGCTATCGGACGGTCCGAGAAGCAACCATGGAGGTGTCGGACAAGTTCAATGGCACCATAAGCGCAAAAGCAGGCGAGATTGTTATCAACAGCAAATGGCTGAAAAAGAACGATAAAAACCTCGAGAAAGCCCTGATGCATCAGTTTTCGAAAAACTGGTTTTCGGCAGATACCATCAAAAAGGACGGCTACCAACTGGTATTTATCAGCAAGGCACCAGAATTTGATCCGGTTGTTAAGCAAAATCTGATAGACACTTATTTTAAAGTATACCCCACGCTGGTTAACACGTTTAACCCCAAATCGACCCGCGAGGTTCTCTTCGTGGTTGACACCGCTTATAAAGCAGTAGCAGAGGCAAGCGGCAACCGTATCCTGTTCAGCTATAATTACATGAAGCGTAATCCGACAGATATTGACGTGGTTACACATGAAACGATGCATATTGTGCAAGGCTACGGATACGGCTCGGGACCAGGCTGGCTTACGGAAGGGATTGCCGACTACGTGCGCTACAAATACGGTGTGGACAACATCGGATCTAAGTGGGCGCTACCTGAATTTAATGAGAAGCAAAGCTATACCAATGCTTACCGGGTAACTGCCCGTTTCTTTGAGTGGCTTGAGCAGAAAGTTAAACCCGGACTTATCGCCACACTTGATGACCAGTTGAGGAAACACACGTACAAGGAAAGCTCATGGAAAGAGCTGACTGGCAAAACCGTCGATGAACTTTGGCAGGACTATGCGAAGGCACCGGAACTAAAACTCACTTACAGCGGCAAGTAATTTGCCGCTGCATAATATTTCAGCTGAATAAGATCATTTGGCACAAGCCGACTGTTCCATGCCTGATGGATAGCCAAAGCCGCGCCTACAGCCGTTCCTTGCGGCATATGCGCGGCATATACCTCCGTTTTAGGAAATGCTCTTGCCAAAAGGTTCATAAAAATGGCGTTTTTACTAAATCCGCCGTCCACAACAATTCGTCGGACGTCAGTATCCTTCAAAACAAGATTTGTCGCATTTCGTTGTTTGTCTACCAGGTTGAGCATAAGGATATGATAAGCCCGCACATCATCGGGCTGCGCTATCGGGTCTCGCCTGTCGGGAGACAATTGATCCAGTTCCTCTATTAAAAAAGGATCATACCTCATACTCCGATATTTAATCGCATCTGCACCAAAATGCTCCGCAATACGTTTAACCTCTTGCTCGTGCTCATAGCCCAGAAACAACCTCGATGCCTTTACGGGTGTGCCTTGATATTGTAAATAACATAAGCAATCACTTTTTAATTCATCGGCTTGGAGTGGCCGTGAGTTAAAAGGATTGAGACTAATACACCAGGTTCCGGTGGAAAGAAGAAGAAAAGGCTCATGAAAACTAACCAGGTAGGGCACCAAGGCGGCCGAACTGTCGTGCAGGCCGGTCCCAACAACGTAACCACTACCAGGAAAGGCCACAGGCAATACCTCGCTTGCACTGAGAATAGGTGCCAGTTTCTCCTCCAATCCCTCAATCCTCAGCCATTCGTGATAGTCATGACGCTCAAAGTCCCACAAATTGGTATGGCAACCCAGACTCGTAAGATCTGAACAGGGTTGTCCGCTGATCAAATAACTCATGTACTGAGGTAAATGCAAGGCGTAGCGAACGCGAGCGAAGACATCGGGCTGCTCATACTTGAGCCGGTACAACTGCATTCCGGAATTCAGACTTCCAAGTACCGGCGAGGCAGTCCGCATAGAAAAATCCTCTTCCCCACCAAATTGCTGATAAAAGCGTGCTTTGAGTGCTTCCGGGTAAGGCTTCAGGTAATTGTAAAGCGGTGCTACCGGGTTGCCATGCGCGTCGATATAAACCAGGCTTGCGCCATAGGCCGCAAAATTAATGGCTTTCAACTCAAACTTCCCGTTGCGAAAAACCTCTCTCAGTGAGTCAAAAACAGAGAGGCGCAAGCTTTCGAGGTTCTCACACGGATCGCCGTCCTCGTCTACGGTTTCCGTAAAACGGGCGGTACGCTCAAAAACAACCTGGTACTGCTCGTCGAACAGAAAAAGCTTCTTGTTCGTCTTGCCCACATCGAACACGGCAATTACAGGAATCCTATTTTGTGCCCCCATAAGCTGCTACAACCCGGTTGCTACAGTGTTTTCACCCCTGGTTTTAATAAGCTCAGTACGTAACCCAAGGCTCCTGAAAGCTTCAAGAGGAGCTAAGGCGGCACCATTCCTAAGCCGAGCCTCTGCCACCAGTGGCCGAAGGTCGCTCCGGAAAGCATGTTGCAATATTTCCTGGGCAAGCGCTGCATCATTTGCTTCCTGTGCCTTCTTCAAAGCCTCACGATCAATGACCAATGCCTGTGCATAGGCCAGCATGATTGCCTCTACCGATTGCAAAAGATCTTCAAGAGGGTCTTTTACATTATGTGAAGCATCGATCATCCATCCGAGATCTTTGGCATGATCCATACCGCGACTGTCCATTCCTTCAACAAGTTCGTTAAATATGAGAAACAGCTGGTACGGCTTAATGCTTCCGGCAGTCAGATCGTCGTCGCCATATTTTGAATCATTGAAATGGAAGCCCCCAAGTTTACCCTCCATGAGCAGGAGCGAAACGATCTGTTCAATATTCGCGTTTGGCAAATGGTGACCAAGGTCTACGAGTGTATAGGCCTGCGGGCCCAATTTAGAGGCGTAAAGTAAAGACTGGCCCCAGTCGCCCACCGTCGTAGAATAAAAGTTAGGTTCAAACGCTTTATATTCCACAAAAAGTTTCCAGTCGGCCGGCAAAGCTGCATAGATCTCCTGCAGTGATTCAAGCGTATTTTGAAAAGCCCTGCGGAAGTTAAGCTGACCCGGAAAAGAAGATCCGTCGGCCAGCCAAACCGTTAATGCCTTCGAGCCTAAGGCCTCGCCTTGCCGGATCACCTCGATATTATGTGCAATGGCTTGCCTCCGCACTTGCGGATCTACATGCTGCAGCGATCCGAACTTGTAACTAAGCGGCTGGCCTGACTGATCCTGAAAAGTATTGGAATTCATGGCATCAAAGCGAAGACCATGCGATGCAGCCAGTTGTCTGACGGATTCCGCTTCGCTGGCCTTGACCTGATCCCAGGGTATGTGCAACGAGATCGCGCCGCTCGAGCCGTTCAGGCGATGCAGCAAACCAACATCAGAGATTTTCTCTTCCAGGTTTCTCGGCTCTCCGCCAGAGGAAAACCTTCCGAACCGTGTGCCCCCCGTGCCTAACGCCCAGCTGGGAATAGCGATCTGGAATTCCATCAGGCGGCCAATAATTTCGGTAGCCCCCGGAATTTCGCTCAAGCAATGGTCTAGCCGGCGGTAATGCGCATCCAGCAGCGGGGCATTTACCGCATCGATATGATGATTTTCAAGTTTCATAAACATTGATTTTAATTAACGGACGAACGCAGCAGCTACCCCGCCGTCTACGTTCAACATATTTCCGGTCGACTTACCAAGCAAACCACCGACGAAAGCAAAACAAGCGTTCGCAATATCGTCCGGAAGGATAACCTCATTCAGCAAGGTACGTTTTGCATAGTAAGCTGGCAACTCATCGACTGAAACTCCATAGGCCTTGGCTCTCCCTTCGGCCCAGCCTCCAGCCCAAATATTGCTATCGCTTATCACGGCATCCGGGTTCACCACATTAACACGGACACCCTCAGCACCCAATTCCGCAGCGTTTAGTCTGCTCAGATGCAGTTGTGCGGCCTTCGCACTGCCGTATCCGGCGTTGTTAGGTCCGCTTACCAAAGCATTTTTGCTCACAATATTTAAGATGTCGCCGCCCAAGCCCTGCTTTTGCATCACCGCTACCGCAGCCTGGGTAACCAAAAACTGACCTTTCACAAGCACATCATACAAAAGATCCCAATCGCCTTCAGTATGGTCGCCAATCGTCTTGGAAATGGAAAGACCTGCATTGTTTACCACAATGTCTACTCCGCCAAACGCACATGCAGCAATATCGAATGCCTCCGAAACCTGCGAGCTGTCGGTAACGTCGAGCACAGCAGTAGCAAAGGCGTCTTTGCCATACGATTGCTCAAATTCAGCTGCTGCGGCCGACAAACGTTCCTGGTTCATGTCGTTCAGCAACACTACAGCTCCTTCTTCTGCAAACTTGCGGGCAATCGCCTTACCTATACCCCCCGCACTGCCGGTCACCAACGCAATCTTTCCTGTCAGCGGCTTAGGCTTTGGCATCCTTTGTAATTTAGCCTCTTCCAGCAACCAGTACTCTATATTGAATGCCTCCTGTCTCGGTAAAGAAGTGTATTCAGAGATGGCCTCTGCGCCTTTCATAACATTTATGGCGTTGATGTAAAACTCGGCAGCAACGCGGGCCGTCTGTTTGTCCTTAGAAAAAGAGAACATGCCGACGCCGGGGTATAAAATGATAACGGGGTTAGGATCGCGGATCGGGGGACTATCATCGTGTTTGCACGACTCATAGTATGCCGCATACATTGCTCTGTAGGCCTCAAATTCCGGTTGCAATTTCTCCCTCAATACCTGCACATTGCTCAAATCCTCTGAGGGTTGCAGCGTCAGGACAAGCGGACTGATCTTGGTACGCAGAAAGTGGTCGGGGCAACTGGTACCCATGGGCGCAAGACGACTGAGATCATTTGAGTTAATAAACTCCAGCACCCGAGGGTCGTCCGTAAAATGGCCTACCATATGGCGATCGCTCGAACAGAACCCCCGAAGCACTGGTGCGATGCTGGCCGCTTGCTTTCTGCGAGCATCTGCTTCCAGACTCTCCAGCCGCTGCCCGCCGAAGGCCTGTCCGGCGCCCTTATAATGCTGCTCCAGGTAATCGGCACATTTCTCGATCACCTCAAGTGTATTCAAATAACTTTCATAGGCTGTTTCGCCCCAGGTGAACAAGCCGTGCGACCCTAACATGATGCCGCGTATTCCCGGATTTTCTTCCAGACAGCGACGAAGCATCAGGCCCAGCTCAAAACCAGGCTTTTGCCATGGCACCCAGCCAATTGTACCGCCAAAGAGCTCCTGCGTGATGCGCTCACCATCTTTTGAGGCTGCAATGGCGATGGCTGCATCGGGGTGCAAATGGTCAATATGTTTAAAAGGCAGAAAGCCATGCAGAGGCGTATCTATAGAAGGTGCTTTCGACTCCAGATCGTAAATACAGTGATTGAACAGCGCCACCATTTCATCCTCGTGCGCCAGTCCGCGATACCTGCGTTCCAGGTTCCTCAGGCGGTCTACATACAAAGCGGCCAGTCCACTACGCTTCAGCGTACCCAGGTCGCCGCCCGATCCCTTCACCCACATCACCTCTTTCATCTCCCCTGTCAGCGGATCCTCAGCCATGGCCTTACAGGACGTGTTGCCACCGCCATAGTTGGTCAACCGCAGATCGGCTCCGAGCAGGTTAGACCGGTAAATCAGGAGGGCAACCTCATCGCCAGCCAACTCGGCAGCCTTCTCATCATCCCACAAATAGCTCACATGCTTAAAATCAGTATTTCTGATAGTCATAAACGTATATCAATTATGTTTTTCACTTGATAGAATTTCCGTACCCCACAATGAGTACTGAAAGAATAATAATCGCAATGCCTGCTGCCACAGTTGCATACGTACGCCGGGTCACACCTTTCCACTCCCGCAGTATCAGTCCCCATCCATTTGCAATCAGAATGATGAAGGCCATATGCAAAATCCACGAACTTGCCCCGTTACCCAATTTACTCTCGCCCATTCCATAGAAGAAGAACTGCAGAAACCATGTTGTTCCCGCGAGCGCTGAAAACAAGTAATTGGCCAGTAAAGGGGCTTTGCGGTTCGTATAATCTCCAAAAGTCTTGTTCCGGGCATTTAGTATCATGCACCAGATCAGGTTCGTTGTAAGTCCGCCCCAAAGGATCACGATGTAACTCACATTGTTCTGGAAAAGAAACTCTCCACGACCCGGGTTTACCGCCTTCCAGGCTTCGTTCGCCTGATTGGCCATATCTTTGCCAGCGTCGATCCCGAATGCAAAACACGCACTCAGGATACCTGAGATGATAGATACAGTTAAGCCCAGACCGATTTTATATTCGTTGTTCGACGGATCGGCCTTACCACCAGCCACAAGATCGCGCTCTTTCATCCCCCCGGCTCTACCGCAGATCACGATCCCGATGACACACACAAGCAGCCCCAAAAGCACCATGTTCCCCCACTGCGATGATAACATATCGTTTAAACTGTCCTTCCCCGGGGACGGATTAAAATTATAATATACAGAGGGAATAAGGGCGCCGAAGACTGAACAAAGCCCCAGAATAATTGAACTTCCAAGCGAGACCCCGAGATAACGCACACCCAATCCATAGGTAAGTCCACCAATGCCCCATAGCGCACCAAAAATATAGGTGAGCAGCAATACGCTCGTATCCGTTCCTGCGATGATCGCAGCGAAACCGGGAATCGTCAGGTAAGCAGCTATGGGTGGAACGATGAGCCATGAAAACAGGCCACCCACAATCCAGTAGCTTTCCCAGGCCCAGCCCTTTACCTTTTTATACGGAATGTAAAAACTGCCGGAAGCGAATCCGCCGATAAAATGAAAAATTACTCCGAGAATTACCTGCATAGCTGTTCAGTTTATA
This sequence comes from Pedobacter faecalis, assembly GCF_030182585.1. Taxonomy (NCBI): domain Bacteria; kingdom Pseudomonadati; phylum Bacteroidota; class Sphingobacteriia; order Sphingobacteriales; family Sphingobacteriaceae; genus Pedobacter; species Pedobacter faecalis. The sequence goes on from NZ_JARXOW010000003.1 coordinate 82,124, forward strand.
TTGGTTTGTGGTAATCTAAAATAAGGTTATAGATACGCAATACTGTCATGCACCATCATGGTAAGGCGGCTATACCGACGCCCGGTGGATGTAATAGAAAGGCACCTCAATATGACTTCGCACATTGTCAAGTATAAGCTGTGCCGCTGCTGTACCCATAAAGCGGAAATCAGTGGAGATCGTTGTAATACCGTTTAAAATGATCTTTTTAAGGGGCGTCTCGTTATAGGAAATCACACCGATCTCTTTTCCTACCTCCATATGCATGCCCATGGCTTTTTCGAGCAGCGTAACCAGATCATCTTCCATAAGCGTAATAAAAGCCTCACCACTGGCCAGGGTTTCTTCTGCAATATTGCTCACTACCCGATGCGAAAATGCGTATTGTAAACAAAATCGCTGAAAACCGTCCAGTATCTCTCTTGGAAAATAACTCCGCTTCGGAAAAATGATTTTAAGCGTGTGGTACTTACTCAAATGCTCCCGGGCCTCCTCCAGGGCATTATAAATATCATGTTCAAAATTCTCATATACCGCAGCGAAGTCGCCCGTAATACCCGCCAGCTTCTTATCCAGCAGAATCAATTTCTCCTTCGGGATCGCGTTGATGATATCCCGGGCCTGCGCCTCCCCTTCTATGAAATGCGGGATAATGACATAGTGCGAATACTCGTCTTTCTGGTTAGCCAGGAAACGCTTAAAAAGCGTAAAATCATTGTTGTATATATAGAAGTCGACCGACACATCCTGCCCTAACGCAGCAACAAAAGCATCGTATACAATTTTCTTATGCGCACTTAGTTTGTTAAACAACAGGAACACTTTTAGTTTGCGCTTTACATCTGACCGGGCCACGTAGTAACCTTTACCCGGCACGGAGCCTATCACACCAAGTTTCTTCAGGTACCGGTAACCTTTTTCGGCAGTATCGCGGGAGATTTCCAGAACATAACTCAGCTCATTGATAGAAGGCAGCATCCCGTCCTTTTGCAGCTTTCCCTGTTCTATGGCTTTGATCACCGCATTGCTCAACTGCAGGTACTTCGGTGTCGCCGAATACTCGTCGATCGTAATAAAATCAAAAAAGTCAGGCAACTTCATGCTTAAAAGTACCGAATTTATTTTATTTCAAACCGGTGCTTACCGGCAACGATGTTAAGCGTGCTGCTTACTGCTGTTCCATTACGGTAAGCCTTCTTATCTGCCGGAAAATGCACTGTCGCCGTCGAGTTGGCCGGAACTACCACATCATAGAACACCGAGGACCCGGATCGCTTCCAGGACGAGACAATCTCGCCATAAGGGCCTGTATGCCGCGCCTCAAACTCATTAAGACCAGATACGAAATTCGGCCGCAGCATGACATTTTTAAATCCCGGGCGTTGCTCATCTGGTTTCAAGCCGCCAAGTGCTTTGTAAAGCCAGGCGCCAATCTCACCAAACATAATGTGGTTTAGTGAAATATCATTTTTGGCATCAATGCGCCAGTTTTCATACAAGGTTGTAGCCCCGTTCACGATCCACCAACCCCAGGAAGGATAAGTTTCCTGTGAGGCTACCGTGTAAGCCAGATCGGCATAACCGTTTTCACTTAGCGCATTCAAAATCGCCTTTGTGCCCAGCAAACCCACATCAATGTGATTGTTGCTCTCGGAAACTTTCTTAGCCAGATTCGCCGCAACCTGAGCTTTCAGGTTCTCAGGCACCAGTCCCCAGTACAACGGCATGCTCAGTTCTGTTTGGAGGCCGGCACCGTATATGGCGGTCGACTCGTTCAGATATTTTTTATTAAAAGCAGCCTTTATCTTATTGGCCAGGGCAGCATACCGATTCGCGTCGGCCGTATTGTTCAGCAATCGGGCCGTTTTGGCCATGATCGTCACGTCTACAAAATAATATACCGACGAAGTAAACTCCACAGGAGGCTTGGTACTCACCGGAACCCAGTCGCCCAGCCCCCAGGTGGTCAGACCCGATGGCGCAATATCTGTAATGTGGTCTACATACCGCCTCATATTGTTGTAGTTGGCGCGCAGAATCCGATCGTCGCCATAATACTGATAAATGTTCCAGGGAATAAGTACCATCGTACTCGTCCAGTCAGGCCCGTTGCCCCATTCATAGCCCCATCCGTCGGTAGGAATAATAGAAGGCAAAACGCCGTTCGGCTGCTGCTCATCACGATGATCAGCCATCCACTTCTCATAAATCGTTATGCCATCAAAATTGAAAAGACCGGTTTCCACAGCAATATGCGCATCGCCCGTCCATCCGTTCTTTTCGCGTTGCGGACAGTCGGTCGGATAACCGAACAGGTTAGACAAATAGGAACTATTTGTGGCAAACCAGATCTTGTCGACCGTTGGGTTCGAAGACTTAATGTGGCCGGTAACCGGTACGTCGCTATGCATAAAATATCCTGTAATGTCCGATTGTTTCAGCTTAACCGGCTTGCTTGCCGTCACCTCCACATACTGAAAACCTTTGTAGTTGAACCGGGGCATAAACGACTCTTCTCCCCTCCCGCTGAGTATAAAAATATCCGTCTGGAAAGGATCTGTATCGTCGGTAGGCCGATAGTGCTGATCGATATTCGACATATCTACCCGACCGTTCTTATATAAACGCTCCGCATGTTTAAGCCTTACCACGGTCCCCGCTTCGCCGGTGACAGTAATCTTGCTTACCCCAGAGATATTTCTACCGATATCAAATACGTATGCCGTGTCATTGATCTTGTTCATATGCACCGCCGGCAGGGTATCCACATTTCTTATAGGATGCAAAGCCTGCGCAACCACGTTGGCAGAAGGTGCGCTTCTCGGAATGGAGCCTTTCCATTTTGAATCATCGAAGTTCACCACATTCCATCCAAACTGCTCCAATCGAGCGTCATAATGCTCAGCAGTGTATATGCTATTAAAAATAACCGGACTTAAAGAGGTTTTCCAATCTCGGTCGGAACCCAGGGTTTCCACAGAGCCATCGGCATAAGTGATACGCAGGTCCATACAGAACGTTGGCCTGTTTCGCCACGGCGCATTATGAAAATCCCATACGGCGGTCGACTGATGATTATACCATCCATTACCCAATAACACGCCTATGGCGTTCTTTCCGTTTTGCAGATGACCAGTCACGTCGTAAGTAACGTACAGGGTACGCCTGTCGTACCGCGTATAGGTCGGGTCCATCCTATGATTGCCTACTTTCCGGCCGTTTAAGTATAACTCGTAGAGCCCGCCGCAAGCGATGTATGCCCTGGCAGACCTGATTTTCTTTTCTGCCGCGAAAACCTTGCGGAAATAAGGCGCTGGTTTTGTCTCACGGTTCTGGCTGTCGCTGATCCAGCTCCCTTTCCAGTTGCCGCCCTTCATCATGCCCATTTCAAAACTCGATCCTGCCGAGGCAGACCTGCCATCCTTATCCCATACTTCAACCAGCCAAAAATATTTCGTAAAGGCCTCAAGCGGAGTACCTTTGTACGTTACCAGACTATTATCGGCACCGATTTTTCCTGAATCCCAAACCACATTTTTTTTAAGTTTTAAATCCGCAGAATCTTTCCCGACGATGATACGGTAAGCAGTCTGCCGCGCACCTGTCCGGCCGTCAACCATCACCCATGAAAACCTTGGATTGGTCACGTCAATTCCCAAAGGTCTCACCAAGTGCTCAGTTTGCAGTTGGGCCGGCCTGCCAGGCTGGGCAACCGCCCCGAGTGCCGTTACGAAGTGAAAAATAAAAATACATGCCAGCAGGGATCTGAAAATATAGCTCATAAAGTTCATTTGGATAAAACGAGTATCGCGATTTTTTTCCAGAACAGCATCATGCACCATCCTGCAATATGACTGCAAAGCTATACAGGCCAATTTTCCTTCCGTTGCCCGCCAGTAGCTAAGCATACCTCGCCCACCGATCAGTGGATGACAAGTGGACGACAAGTGGATGACAAGTGGATAACAGCTGGACAAAAGACGAACTGATTAGCTTGGCAAACTGTAACGTTTGCCTCAGCTCATACGTTTAAAGGACATGAAAAAATTAACACTTCTAATCACATTCGTTGCCCTGTCATTGCTGGCTTGTAAAAAACAGCCCCTCGACAAGGCAGATAAACCGAAGCTTCCTGAAGATCCGATGGAAAGCGCTCCTGTAAGCGGAACTACTTTGGGTGACAATCCTAATGCTGAAATAATATGCAGGGAGGTAAACGCAGTTCTGGGATATAATCAGCACGTTTCTCTCGATGTAGATGCAGACGGTAACGCTGACTTCAATTTCTTCTCTATCCTGATTCATCATAACGACAAGCCGCATATGTACCTGATGGTAAGCCCTAAATCAGCTAAAAGCGCAAGAGTTATGGTTCGGGATGGCGAGGAACTGGTGATCAACGCACTATGGACGCAACCACTGGAGAAAGATGAACTGATCTCGGAAACGCCGGTTGATGGCTGCATCTGGACGGACGCCCTCACTAAAGGTTTCATCACGGGTTCATCTAAAACCGCGCAGCAGGAAAGCTACACTGGTCTCTGGGCAGGTAAATCGGATAAATTTCTCGGGATCAGGTTTAAAATTGACGGAAATCAGCATTACGGATGGATCAAACTGAGCCATGATAAGATCTCCGACAAGATAAGCCTGATCAGCTATGCTTATCAGAAGATTGCCGGTAAGGCTATTGAAGCGGGCCATACTGCGTACTGATTAATGCTTAACTGAAATGACGATATTATTGGGGAAATATTTATTAGATTCGTATGTATCCAATAGTAAAACCAAAGAAAACTTGAAAACTTTCCCATTTTTATCCTGTCTCACGCTGTTGCTTTTCTTTTTGGTCTTAGACTCAGATGCGCTGCGTCGTGGCGACCGGGGAGAAAAACCTTTGGTTGTCTTCGTAACCGGCGATCATGAATACAGTAGCGAGGAGACCATGCCGCTTATTGCTGCTGAACTGGAAAAGCATTACAATATACGGACCCGGGTACTCAAATCGGCCCCAGATCATAACTCCGAAGAAAACATACCCGGACTTGAAGTGCTGCAGGAAGCAGATCTGGCCGTGTTTTTTCTGAGGTGGAGGCGGCTACCTGCGGAACAGATTAAGTACATCGACGCCTATTTGAAGTCGGGCAAACCGGTAATGGGCTTTCGTACCAGCACCCACGCTTTTAACTATCCGGCAGGGCATCCACTAGTGAAATGGAATGAATTTGGTGAATTTGCTCTCGGTGCTCCCGGTGGCTGGGGTAAAGGCGGACATACACATTACGGGCACAACTCTACGACGGAGGTTAACCTTATTAAAGATCAGGCCAAGCATCCGGTGCTAACCGGTGTTTCAGCTAAGTTTCCGGCTGCCTCCTGGCTGTATCATGTACTGCCAGACTACCCCGTAAAGGGCGCTACGCCATTATTGATGGGCAGAGCAATTCATCCGGATAAAAAGGCTGTCGACAATCCCGTAGCCTGGACCTGGTGTACACCCGCAGGCGGCAAAGTATTTATGACTACCCTGGGCCATCCGGCTGACTTTAACGAAGAGGCTTTGCAACGTCTGGTTATCAATGCCGTTCATTGGTCGCTTGGCAAACCGGTACCGGTCAAATGGGCAGGAAAATTTGCGATGAACGTTCCCTATCGGGAGCCATAAGCCTGATTATTTATTATTTTCCAACGGGTGCTGCTTTAGAAGTTCTGCCGGAGAATAAAATCCGGCTTTAGCTTTTGTCGCGGCCCGCAAAGCCTTTACCTTTTCGGGGCTGATTGCCGGCGCCTTGTTCCCAAACGCGTTGCGCACATATGTGGCTACTGCTGCTACTTCTTCGTCTGTCAGCATACCTCCGAAAGGCGTCATAGGTACTTGTCCGCTATACTTCCTGCCGTTTACTGTAATAGGGCCATGGAGGCCTTTTAAGATGATTTTTACAAGCCTGTCCGGGCTGCCTGTAACCCAGGCCGTACCGGCAAGCGGCGGAAAGCCGGAGGACGGAAGCCCTTTTCCATCGGGTTGGTGACAGGTGGTACAGTAACCTTCCTTCATGTATATCGCTTTTCCCTTCACATAGATGTCTTTCGAGGGACCGGCCGGCGCGCTGTCTTCTGGTTCGATCTTAGCGCCTTTGGCTCGACCATTCAGATGAGCTACCGCGGTTTCGTAGGGCGACTTCATCCATTCGTCGAGCGGCTTATCGGCCACATAGCCTAAAAGTGACAGCCCCTGCTCTTTGGGCATCCAGGAGGCCGCGGCTATTACCTCTAAACGTACTCGTCCGTGTGGATCAGCGCCGGCCTGTCTAAACATTTCCTGCTGATTGCTTATCTGGTGACTCATATAGCGAAGTACACGTACTGCGGCAGCTCTTGCACGGAAATCGCGCGCGCTAAGCAGTTGCTCGAGCAATTGCTGGTCGACCTTGTTTAAGCCCCAGCTCACCCAAAGCGCTTCAAGCAAATGATGTTCATATTTCGGATCATTACGATCAAGTGCCGCCACCCAGGCCTTTAACTTGGGTAATACCTCCAACGGCTTGCGCCCTCTCAATTCATTTCTTGTGCGGTAACGCGTACGGTATTCTGGCAGCTTAAGGTTATCGAGCAGTTCTGATACACTTGCCCCGGCCACCTTTGCAGGCTTCACCAGCGGTCTCGCCGGGTAAGTGACGCGGTAAATGCGGCCATGAACATGATCTCTCAGCGGATCCCTGGCGTTGTGCTGCATGTGTCCGATCAGCAAATTGTGCCAGTCGGCAATGTAAAGCGACCCGTCGGGCGCAAATTCCAGGTCTACCGGCCGGAAGTTCTTGTCGGACGACTGCAGCAGATCTGCCCGGTGGCTGCTTTTGTATCCGGTACCCGCATCGTTAAGCGTGTGCTGCTTGGTACCAAGAAAACCAATGGTATTGTTAATAAGAAAGTCGCCCTGCATCTCTTCAGGAAAATGGCGACTGGACACAAACTCAAGCCCAGATGTGGGCCTGACAAGGTGTTCCTGCTGAATGAGGTTGGGCGATGATTCCGTGGTTTGACCGTAGCGCGGCTTTACCGTAACCGGCATCATCCAATGTACACTGGGGCTAGAGGTTTCGGCATAAAAAGGCTGGCCCCAGTCGTCGAAAGCGATGCCCCAGGGATTTGGAGCATAGGGCTGCGCAGTTCGTTCAAGCTGCCGGCGCTGCGGATTATATCGATAAAATCCACCGGTCGAAGCGCGCACAGGCCCGTAGGAAGTCTCCACATTGGTATGCAAAAATATTCCCTCACCCATATAAATGGCACCTGAAGGGTCGGTTGTAAACGCATGGATATTGTGATGGGTATCATGGTCATCAAATCCGCTCAGTAAGATCTCCCTGCTGTCTGCACGATCGTCGCCATTGGTATCTCTCAGAAACACGAGGTCGGTACCCTGCGAGAGGTACACCCCCTCTGCTGTTACTTCAAAGCCAAGCGGCAAATGCAGACCATCGGCAAATACAGTCTGCCTATCCGCTTTTCCGTCCTGATCGGTATCTTCCAGGATAATTAGCTTGTCGTTAGGCTTCGAATCGCCAGGTTTATAGTGTGGGTAACTGGGCATTGTGGCGACCCACAGACGACCTTTATTGTCGAAGCTGATCTGGCATGGCTTGGCCAGTTCTGGAAATTGTTCTTCCGAAGCAAAGAGATCAATCTTAAAGCCCGGCGCCATGTTGAACTTACTAAGCGTTTCAGCACCTGATAAATACCTTAAGCTCTCTCCCGGGCCGGGGTTATAGTTGGATTTTACTTCAGGTACTGCAGGAGTACGCGCGTCTGCGGCAGCAAGATCCATGTTTAGTCCCCGGGCGGCTTGCCAAACAGCCGTATCCCGGTTGGCCGTAAGCGCCCGAATTTTGGCGATCTCGGCGGGATAATTGTCCGGGCCAAATGGATCGTAGCGGCGACCGTATGCATGCACGCCGTTAGGGATTTTGAAATCGTTGTGCCACATCCAGTTCTTCTCCAGTACGGCCTGCCTTACCTGTTCGCGGCGGGCGGGTGTCTTTACGGTAGCTTTCCCGAAAATAAGGTCGGCCAACACCGGGGCAAGCTTTGCATATCCTTCGCTGGTGAGCTGGGAGCCATCTATAGTGAGCGGCACTTTACTTGTGGCAAACCACTGTTTGCTTGGATTATATAGGTCGGCAAAGAGGACGTTATTCGCGGCAGCGACGTCTTTCATGGCTGCAGCATATAAGGCCAGGTTTGCATTCTCCGTCTTTCCGTCGGGCAAGTCCATGGTGGCAGACAAATCCTGAAAAGCAATCGGCGAGATCAGCACTAAGCGTGGGGGCGTCTTACCATTGTATCGCTGCTTTAAAGTATGTTTAACAAAGGCATCGAGCTCCCGCCGGTAATTCTCCACACCAGCAGGCCCGTCAAAGGATTCGCTGTAACCAAAAAAAGCTAGTATCACATCTGCCTTTAAACGTGTCAGCCACTGATCTTCCGTCTCAAAAAAGCCCTGACTGTCGGCATCCGCGGCAAGTTCCGTCTGGAACTGCTCTGCACCAGGAAATGCCCAGGGCGAATTACGGCTCGAATGCGGCCGGAAACCCGGCGTATTGCCACCATCGCACATATTGCGGATGAACAACTGGTGATCAGGATAACGCAAATGCAGCTCCGTTTCAAAATGCCCGTAATTCATCATCCGCGATCCCAGATTGTTACCGACAAGCACAATATGTGACTGCCGGTCGGGACCAACGGGTGGAGTTTGCTTTTGTGTGAAATGCAGACAGATGAGGGCAACGATAGAAAGCAGAAGCGCCCGGAATAAAATCTTCCAGGATTTGCGTACAGGTTTGTTCATTGGTTAACAGTGTGTGGGCTTAAAGATAAAAAATTGGCGCTTACTTTGCTAATATCCATAGATATGGCAAACAACAGCAAAATCAATGTCCCCGCGCTAATCATCAATGTAGCAATTACGCTTTCAGTGGGTTTTATCGGCAGCTTTTTCACACGAAGTTCTACCGACACTTGGTACAGAGGTATCAATAAGCCATCGTTTAACCCGCCCGACAGTGTTTTTGGACCAGTCTGGACTTTGTTGTATATTTTGATTGGCATTGCGGCATACCGGGTATGGCAGAAACGCGATACGATCACTCATTTCCCACGTACCTTTGCTATTTATGCCATCCAGTTAATATTGAACTTGCTGTGGTCATACATATTCTTCTATCTTCGCGATCCCGCAATGGCTTTGGTAGAGATATTTATTCTTCTGGCAATGATTGTTGTGAACGCAATAGTGTTTTATAAGGTAGACAAGGCATCTGGTCTGCTTTTTATTCCTTATCTTTTGTGGGTAAGTTTTGCTACTGTATTAAACTACAGCATCGTTCAGCTGAATTAGTGATATGTATGGAAAGCCTGTAATATTTAAGCTAAATGAAACGATTTCGCCTGTCTGTCTTGTTTGTTCTTTTTTCGGTGACTGCCTTTGCACAGGGCGCCGACATCGATAACTTTATCGTAAAGGAGAGTCTTCTGAAAAACCAGAAGCTGGCCGTAATTGCGACTGATTCGCTCGGAAACCCTATGGAGCATATTAAAGGTGTTTACACCTTTACGGTAAGCGGCTTTAAGCATGAGTTGAATTTCAACGACGGGGTGGCCGTGCTTCCTATGCAACTGGAGCGCTCTGCTTTTGTGTACGTAAAGCATAAAAACATGAATGGCACGCATTCCCGTTTGCTCTATGTGTACGAGAATGACGGGGCATTGAATCCGTTTACCATTAGTAGCTTCTGGCTTGTCATGTTCCCGGTGATCATTGTTCTGATTGCGCTGGCTTTCAGGAAATTCATCATCTTCGCCGTTGTCATTCTACTGATCTACATTTACTTCAATCACAGCAACGGATTAAGTCTGTCTACCTTTTTCGAGACGGTGTTTGACGGTCTGAAGTCTATTTTTTAGGCATTAGAACGGCATGCCTATACCGAAGTTGTATTGAACAAAGCGGTAGCGTTCGGGGCTGTGCGATATAGCGTAGGCATCCTTAAATGCGCGTCCGCCATTGATGAATTTCTTAATGACCCATTGCTCTGAGCCGTCAAACTGCGGATCCTTAAGTTTCAAACCAACGTCGAACCGAAATACAAAGTATTGAACATCATACCGGAAACCCATTCCTGTGCCCAGGGCTATCTGTCGACCAAGCTTACTAAAATCAAAGTGGGTTTCGGGATTGGTTGAATTTTTGGAAATGTTCCACACGTTACCAGCATCTAAAAACACTGCACCTTTTAACTGTGCTCCGAAAAATCTGTTGAGAAGTTTATACCGGTACTCCAGGTTGGCTTCTATATGCGTATCGCCCAACTGATCAATCCCAAACAGTGCGCGACGGGTCTCTTCGTCGGGTATGCTTTCTCCCCTGTTATAATTGCCTGGCCCGAGGGTACGTGCCTGCCAGGCCCTGATGCCGTTAGAGCCTCCCGCAAAAAACAACTTCTCAATAGGCATTACCAATGAATTACCGTAGGCATAACCAATTCCGGCATTGACGCGGGCAACAAACTGCTGGGCGCCCCCCAGGCCCTTATACCACCTGAAATCGACCTCAGGCCTGATGTATTGATTATAAGGCAGCCCAAATATGGTCGTGTATTGGTCGGCAGCCGGATTTGATCGCGTTCCCGTAAGCCGGGATACCAGATCGAGCATGTTGCCGGCAACATCCATATTGGCCCGAAGATAAACGAAGTCATTGCCAGTGAGCAACTTATCAAAATTCAATGAGAAGGTATATTTGCTGCCGAGCGTGATGTTTCTACGCGCCAGCAAAATGATATTGTAGGTGTTACTCTCAATGATACGCTGACCGAATTCTGAATCCGGATCGAGCAGAAGCTTGCCGAAACGATATTCGAAATTCAAGGGTGTTACGGTGTGATATTTCGATTTGGACTCCACAAACTCATAAGTGACTGAGTTCAACAGCACATGGCGGTCAAAAATGTCTTTCTGCTGCGCATAGACATAACTGGTTGAGAAAATCGTGCGTGGCATCCCTCCCCGGCGGCCTGGCCTTGCGGTAATCAGCGGAAGCATAAGTCGCGGCACACTCAGGTTAGCGCTCAACGAGAAATCGCGCTGATAAATATCGCTGAACAGCGCACTGCCCCGGCCTAAACGGGATTGCAGACCGCCCTTAACCTGGAACTCAAAGCGTTCGGCACCCCTGAACATGTTGTTATTGGTATAGGTGTTGCTCAGTGTAAAGCCCACCGTTCCGGCATTAAAGGGCACCTCACCCTCAATCCGGTTACTCATGATCTTCTGCGGGATGAGCTGTATTACGGGAAAGACTTTGCTGCCACTATCGGGCATTTTATTGTAATCAATCTTTACGTTTTTAAAGACATTGAGCTCATACATCCGGTTGTACGTCAGTTCTTCATTCCGAATGTCGTAACGCTCGCCCTGCGTCAGAAAATTGTATCGGGAAATGGGATTTCGCCGGAACTTTCCGGACAGATCTGTATATCGAAGTCCGCGAAAAACCCTGGGATTCATTGAAATCGTATCCGGAAACCCATCGGCATCGGGTGCGATGATAAGATTGCCCTCACCTATGGTATACTGCTGATGCGCGGGTCTGTCGACCGGATTGTCAATAATCAGCGTAATATTGGCTTTACTCGCATTCAGGTTGGAGTCGACCGTATACTTCACATAGGGCCGGGAAAAGTCGAAGTAACCATTTTCCCGCATTACCTCGTAGATCCTGTCGCGCTCCAGCGCCAGCGAATCATCGTCATAGCGCTCGCCAGACCTGATATGGGTAAAGGCAGCCTTGTTGCTCAGATAGATGTCTTTGACCACCGGATCCGGAATGTCATAAGCAATGTCATTGAACGAGAAAAGCGGACCTGGCGAGGCGGTAAACCTCACCTTTGCGCGTTTACGCTTTACACTTATATCTGACTGAACACGTGCGTTGAAGTAACCTTTGCTCATCAAAAATTTCTCTACCTGCGTCCGTGAGATCTCGACCAGCGTACTGTCTAGAATAGGCGGCGGTGTTCCGAGCGGTTTTATACCACTGGTTTTATATCTGCCGTCTTTCGTATTAAAGATATTGTATATCCAGACATTGATGCCAATACCCGATATCGGACGGATGTCTTTCTGAATGTAATTGTAGGCTTCTTCTTCAAAGGCTTTATCGACACTGTCGATGGTGACTTTTTTGACGATAGACTGGTAGTCTGCAATATATTTTGTGGATGAACACCCTGTAGCAATGACGATAATAAATAGTATTATTGCAAGGTCAAGAACATTGCTTTTAGTATTCGGGTATGCTTTCAAAATCTCAGGTCAGTTTTATAAAATCTCTACATCAAAAAAAATACCGCAGGGAAAACGGGCTGTTTATTATTGAAGGTATAAAATCTATCTCAGAATTTCTTCAATCGCCGTATCGGGTGCACAGCATCTATTTTTTGCCGCAATTCCGTTCCGCATTACCTCAGCTGGCTGCAAATATAAAGTTATTTGAAGTAAACAACGCTGAGTTAGACAAGATTAGTACGCTGCAGGCTCCTCAGGGAATTATGGCGCTGGTGCATATGCAGCATAGCGAGGAGTTGTCCGAGTCCGAGCTAAGAAATACGTTCTCCCTGTTGCTCGACGGGATACAGGACCCGGGCAATCTGGGCACAATAATCCGCACGGCCGACTGGTTTGGCTTTAAAAATGTAATATGCTCGCCTAACACCGTAGAAGTGTATAACCCTAAGACTATACAAGCCACGATGGGTTCGCTTTGCAGGGTCAATGTGATGTATGCAGAACTGGAGAACCTCGTAAGGAGCACTGATCTTCCTGTATTTGCCGCGGTCTTAAACGGCACAAGCATCTACGATACAAAATGGGGACACGAGGGATTACTCATTTTAGGCAATGAAGGGCAGGGCATTTCGGAAGGATTGCTGAACCTGGTGAGTAAGCCTGTGACCATACCGAAGTTGGGTGGCGCCGAATCTTTAAACGTCGCGATCTCGGCGGCTATCCTCTGTGCAGACATCAGCAGAAATTTACACAAATAAATTGCATCCTAACTTATAATGTTTATTTTTGCAGCCTGATTTTATAGGGTCGAGTGGCCGAGTGGCTAGGCAGAGGTCTGCAAAACCTTCTACAGCGGTTCGAATCCGCTCTCGACCTCAGGATTTACGATAAATTAAAAAGACATGGCAGTTACCAGACTAAAGAGAAAAGACAGAAGAAATAAAACTTTTGCAAAGTTAGATGTTAAGCATTTGAAACAAGCAACCAACTTAGAGCTTGGAAGCCGTTCAAAGCAGTCTACTAAAGATCAGCTTGCTAAGAACAATGCTGTTTTAGCTCAGCTTGCTAAAGGTTAATTTTAAAATTGCCTGAAAGACCTGGCCTCCGCAATGCGGGGGCTTTTTTGTGCCCATAACCTTAGCGAAGGCCATGGCTTAGTTAACGAGAGATTTACAAATGGCTTTGATAAGTCCCGGTCCCTCATAGATAAACCCGGTATAGAGCTGCACAAGTGATGCGCCAGCGTCGAGCTTTTCTTTTGCATCTTCCGGCGAGTGAATGCCGCCTACCCCAATAATAGGAAATGCGCGATTTGATTTGCTGGAGAGATAACGGATCACTTCAGTAGAACGGCTTGCGAGCGGTTTGCCGCTAAGGCCACCCATCTCGTTTTTGACCGTATCTGAGGCGTACAAACCGTTGCGATCTATTGTTGTATTGGTAGCAATTACCCCTGCGATCTTCGTCTCTAATACAATCTCTACGATGTCATCCAGTTGTTCGTCGGTAAGGTCTGGCGCAATCTTTAAAAGGATAGGTCGGGATATATCGTTTTTCCGGTTGCGTTGCTGCAGGGTATTAAGCAATTCCATCAGCGGCTCCTTTTCCTGCAGTGCACGCAGGCCTGGTGTGTTTGGCGAACTCACGTTCACCACGAAGTAATCTACCACATCGAACAAGCGATCAAAGCATTTGATGTAATCACTTGTGGCCTCTTCGTTCGGTGTGTTCTTATTCTTGCCAATATTGCCCCCAATCACAATACCGGTGTTCTTTGCTTTCAGTATTCTCAGCCGCTCGGCAAGCGTATCTACACCTTTGTTGTTAAAACCCATCCGGTTGATCAATGCTGCATCCTCTTCCAGACGGAACATGCGCGGCTTGTCATTGCCGGGTTGGGGCAAAGGTGTTACCGTGCCCACCTCAATAAAACCAAAGCCAAGGTCGCTCAACGCTTCAATGTATTCGCCATTTTTGTCGAAGCCCGCAGCCAGCCCCACAGGGTTGCGGAAACGGATGCCAAATACTTCTCTTTCAAGCCCCTTGATGCTGACATCGAAACTGCTTCGCAAGATGGTTTTACCAAGCGGAAAATGCTCATGAAACCACTTCAGGCGTTTCACCACGAAATAGTGCACTTTCTCTGGATCAAACTTGAAGAATATGGGCTTAATTAGCTGATACATGGAGCGAAGATAGGAAAAAAACGTATTTTTGCGCCCAAATGATTTCAATAAACGACTTAACTTTTCTTATCGGCGCGAGGGCTTTGTATGATGAGGCGAACTGGCATATTAAACCGGGCGACAGGGTTGGACTGATTGGTGCCAACGGAACAGGAAAATCTACCTTACTCAAGATAATCGTTGGCGAATATGCGCCAACATCAGGGACAATTTCGATGTCGAAGGACTTAAAAATTGGCTACCTGAACCAGGATCTGCTTTCTTACGACTCTCATCATAGTATTCTGCATGTGGCCATGGAGGCTTTTGAACGTCAGAACCAGCTGCACGACGAGATCGAAGCGTTATTGAAGAAAATTGAGACCGACTACTCCGAGGAGGTGCTGAATAAACTAAGCGATAAACAGCAGGAGTTTGAGGCGCTTGACGGTTACAATATTGAATACCGGGCCAATGAAATCCTGGCGGGACTTGGCTTCAGCACGGAAGACCAGCAGCGTCCGCTGAACACCTTCTCGGGAGGCTGGCGTATGCGTGTTATGCTGGCTAAGATCCTGTTGCAGACACCGGACATACTATTGCTGGATGAGCCGACCAACCACATGGACTTACCTTCCATTAAATGGCTGGAAACCTACCTGATGGGTTTTGAGGGAGCCATCGTGATCGTTTCGCACGACAGATATTTCCTCGACAAGATCGTCAACAAAACGGTCGAATCAAGAAAGGGCAAACTGACCACTTATGCGGGCAATTACAGTTTCTACCTTGAAGAGAAAGCACTGCGTTCCGAAATACAACGGGGAGAATTTAAAAACCAACAGGCGAAGATCAAGCAGGAAGAACGTCTGATTGAGCGCTTTAAAGCTAAAGCCTCGAAGGCGAAAATGGCTCAGTCCAGAATGAAGGCGCTCGACAAGATGGAGCGTGTAGAGGATGTAGATGATGACAACCCGACGGTAAACTTCCAGTTTAAGTTTTCAAAACCTTCCGGCAGGCACGTTGTCCGGATTGAAAATGCTACGAAAAGTTACCCGAATGTCGCCATTCTTAACGATGCTGAAGCAGTGATTGAGAAGGGCGATAAGATCGCACTTATTGGCGCGAACGGTAAAGGTAAATCTACGCTTTTGCGCATCATAGCGGGGACGGAATCTTTTAGCGGAAAGTGTGAAACGGGACACAATGTAACAACTACTTTCTTTGCTCAGCACCAGCTTGAGTCATTGCACCTGGACAACACGATCCTGGGAGAACTTCAGGCCTTTGCGCCAAAGCATACGGACACCGAACTCCGCGGGATATTGGGCTGCTTTCTGTTTACTGGTGATGACGTCTTTAAAAAGATTCGTGTATTATCGGGCGGCGAGAAATCCAGGGTTGCGCTTGCGAAATCGCTTACCACGGATTCAAACTTCCTGATCCTTGACGAGCCGACCAACCACCTGGACATACAGTCGGTCAACATCCTGATCCAGGCACTTCAACAATATGAGGGTACGTTCATAGCGGTATCGCACGACAGGTATTTCCTCGACAATGTAGCCAATAAGATCTGGTTTATTGAAGATCAGAAAATTAAGGAATATCCGGGTACCTACGCGGAGTACGAAGAATGGAACAGTAAGCGTCCGCCGGCCAAGCCGTCGAGTATACCGGTACGGCCCGACAAGGAAGTGAAAAAAGTGGCCGAGGAAAAACCCGCTACTCCTAATCTCCAGCAGCAGCTGAAGAAACTGAACGATCAGCTGAAGAAGATCGAAACAGACATCAGCGATTTTGAAAGCCAGGTAAAAGCTATAGAAGCGGAGATCGCCGATGAACGCACTTATGCGGACTCAGCGAAATTAAATGATGCAAACACCCGTTATTCGGCCGCCAAGGCACTGCTGGATACCGCTCAGACGACCTGGGAAACGCTTGCTTCAGAAATCATGGAGCTCGAGGGAAAGTAATGAGGGCGGCGATATGGGTTCTGTTTTTATGGCTCATGGCAACCGCCCATAGTGTTCCGGCCCGCCAGGCTTTTACTTTTGAAAACAAGGTATATCAGCCCCATATCCGGACTGTGCAATGCTATAATCTTAACAAAGAGCAATGGATCCCTTTGGTTGTACTGGGGTCGGACGAGAAGTTGCTTTTTTCTTTCGACGATTTACGGGGCGGCTCAAGAATATACTGGTACACCATTGAACATTGCACGTCAGATTGGCAATCCTCGGGTCTTTCTACGACTGACTACATGGAAAGACTGCCGGAGGATCGGATCACGGACTATAAGTACTCCTTTGGAACACTGCAGAAATATACCAGTTACGCACTGGCCTTACCAAACGAGCAGGTCAGGCCTAAGATCCCGGGCAACTACCTATTGAAAGTTTACGAAGAGGGAGATCAAAGGAAACCCGTCGTGTCTCAGCGCTTCTATGTGCTGGCTCCCTCAGTGAATATTAGCGCGGATGTGGTGGCTAGCCCCCAGGTAGCCTTGCGGCAAACGAATCAAAAGCTGAACTTCACTGTTTTTCACTCTTCACCTATTCAGAATCCGTATGCCGACCTCAAGGTGCTGGTCATGCAAAATGGCAATCCTCTGCTTACTAAACTCAACACACGTCCTCAGTTTATCCGCCAGGGCTCGCTGGTATATACGGAAATGACCACCAATGACTTTCCCGGACTAAATGAGTACAGGAAATTCGACATCCGCAGTCTGCGGTATAAAGCCGAAAATGTTCAGCAAATTGTGCGTGATACCGGAGTGAGGGTCAGGCTTTTCGCTGATTTAAAAACTGCGGGCGACAAATACAGCAACCGGATTGACGAAGATGGCAGATTTTATATCCGAAACCAGGATGGCCGGGACGACCGCACAGAAAGCGACTATGTGAATGTCTCTTTTACGCTCAACGCTGTTGCACCGACGCGGGATGGAGAAGCTTATGTGGTTGGCCGGTTTAATAATTATCGGCTCGACGATGAATCAAGATTAACTTATGACGCCTCAAGTAAACAGTTTTCGGGCACAATGACGCTTAAACAAGGACTGTACGACTA
The DNA here is from genome assembly GCF_030182585.1 of Pedobacter faecalis. Classification (NCBI taxonomy): domain Bacteria; kingdom Pseudomonadati; phylum Bacteroidota; class Sphingobacteriia; order Sphingobacteriales; family Sphingobacteriaceae; genus Pedobacter; species Pedobacter faecalis. Next base: position 99,709 of record NZ_JARXOW010000003.1, read on the forward strand.
CCGGTACGTGTGGGTCGATAAATCTGCACATATGGCAGACCAGGCAGTGTTTGAAGGCTCTTTCTATGAAACCGGGAACACCTACCAGGTCTTTGTGTATTACCGGCGGCCTGGTTCGCGCTGGGAGGAGCTGATCGGCTTTACGGAAACCGATACAAGGGAAAGGTAAATCTGCCCTTTTGCCATAGATTACTTACCTTTGCCGCATGAATACACAAGGAAAGAGCCCTAAAGATTCCTTCACGATAATGAATGAGCTTGTGCTGCCCAACGACACCAATATGCTGCACAACCTGATGGGAGGCCGGCTGCTGCATTGGATGGATATTGCTGCGGCAATCACTGCACAGAAACATTGCAACCGGATTGTGGTCACGGCGTCGGTAGACAATGTATCATTTAAGCAGCCCATAAAACTTGGAGATGTGGTCACCATAGAGGCCAGGGTAACCCGTGCCTTTAACACCTCCGTCGAGGTCAGACTAGACGTATGGGCGGAGAATGTGCCCTCGGCGACCAGGAATAAATCTAACGAGGCTTACTTCACCTTTGTAGCACTTGATGCGGAAGGCAAAACAGTAGCTGTGCCCGAACTGGTACCTGAAACGGCCGAAGAAAAGGAATTATATGCGGGTGCCTTAAGGCGCAGGCAACTACGCCTGATACTTGGTGGTAAAATGCAGCCTAATGACGCCCTTGAATTGAAGGCGCTGTTCTTTTCAGAGTAGACGTTATTTTTCCGACATCTCTAATATCTTATCAAACTCCGAGGGCTTGAGCGACATCACCGATAATCGCCCCTGGCGAATCAGCGAGATGTCTTTCAGGCTTTCTTCTGCTTTGATCTGTTCCAGCGACACAGGATTTCTAAGTGTTTCTACCGGCGACAAATCCACCACCACCCAGTTGGGGTCCTCGGTGGTCGGATCCTGGTAATATTCACGTACTACTTTAGCTATGCCGACAACATGCTTACCTTCGTTGCTGTGATAAAATAATACCAGGTCGCCCTCCTTCATTTCTTTCAGATTGTTTCGTGCCTGATAATTGCGCACGCCGTCCCAGAAGGTACGCCCGTCTTCATTAAATTTCTCCCAGCTGTATTTGAAAGGTTCGCTTTTTACAAGCCAGTATTTAGTATCGCTCATGATCGTTTGTTGTTATGCAAATTTGATAAAATAGCCCGAAATAACCTCATATTAATAGTAATTCTCCCGGGGCTATATGCAATCACGACTTTAAACGTTATATTTAAAAACCTATAAATTAAATAAAAGAGCTATTCCATGAAATGTCCGTCTTGTAACGAAACACTCCTTATGAGTGAGAAAAAAGGTGTAGAAATTGATTACTGTCCGAATTGCCGGGGAATATGGCTGGACCGTGGTGAACTTGAAAAAATCATTGAACATTCCGCGAACCACTATGCTCAAAAAGACAACTACGAGCAGGACTACCGTAAATATGGATATAGTGATTATAATGATGATTATAACAAACGATATCCCCATAAAAAGAAGAAGTCGTTCCTGAATGATTTCTTTGATTTTTGATCCGGCCTACCGTCGGCCGCCCCACTTACTTACCCTGTAAGTAAATGAAAACATAAAATACCGTCCCAGGCGGTTTACCCGCCTGTCGACGGTAAAGTTCGCGTCGGATTCAAAAGAAATGCCCGTGTTCTGATTAAATAGATCAAACCCGTCTATTCTAAGGTTGGCCATGTCATTTTTCATGAACCGGTATTCAGCATACAAACGTAAAATCAGTGGGTTTCGTGCATTCTCCAAGCCGTAGTTGATTAACTTCGAAAAATTGTACCCGATCGTAAGATCTTTAAAAAAGAAGTTGCGTCCGTTGACACCAAGTTGAAGTCGACTAACTTCTCGATCCCTAAACGCATCGCCCTCTAGCGAATAACTTGTGTGATTCTGAGAATATGAGGTCTCGAACTCTGTGTCCATGACGTCCTTAATATCGATTTGGAATTCAAGTTCCTGACGCCAGGACGTATTTTTACCGATATTTCGGCTATTGTCTATAAACGTAACATTGTTTGACAAAGAGCCACTTCCAGAATAGGTCAGCGTATATTTTCTTTCAGCAAAAGGTTTGCTGTAAGAATACTCTGTCCCCATATTATAATAGCCGTCGGTATTGGTATAACTAGTTACCTGGTTCACTGTTCCGGGAATAAGCACCTTTGTTGTCACAATACGGTCCTTGGTGAGGTTATACCACGCCCTGGCATCGATCAAATAACCCAGCTTCCAGTCCGACTGCTTATAATGCGCATTTAAGGAATGGATAAACTCGGGCTTCAGATCAGGATTTCCGGTAACCGTGTTCTGAAGGTTAGAATTGTCCGTTATCGGTTGCAGCTGTAAAAAACCGGGCTGATTATTCCTCCCCCAATAATTCACATCAAAAGATTCCTGATTGGAAAATTTGTAAACGAACCTCGCATTGGGTATGACATTAAAAGTTTCCTTTCGGGTATCGATGTTCTGACTAAGGTTCTGGCCGGTAAGCACCGCCGGCTGCACGTTAACGCCAAGAGTATAGTTCAGTTTCTGATCGATAAATCTGTAATTCAAACCAATCCGATTGGTAATAAACTGATACTCATAATCGTTACTGAGGTTTGCGTTAAAAATCTCATCGCCGTTTATCACATCACGTGTGTCTCTGCTGCTTGAAGTTGCTGAACGGTTCCAGTTATAGCTTAGCTCAACAAAAGTTTTCTCCCATATAGGTTCCATATATGAGCCACCTGCATTTAGCCCCAGATTGTCGTTGGCATTACCGATCAACTGATGTTGCAACCTGGCCGAGTCAGGCAGATTAGGGCGTTCCGTGAGGTAATCGTTAAGTACATCCCGCGAGTTATCCCCGTTTGAGTAGTTAAAACTCCCCCAAAAACTGAAATTGCGACCTTTCTTTTGAAACTTATGGTTATAAAACACATTCGTGCGTGCGTTCAGGTTGTTTCCCTCATTAAAGTTTTCGCTATTGCGATCGGTACGCAGCCCTGGCTGTGTAATTTCAGAACCGCCGTTGCTCGTGCCTTCGTTGCCGTTATAGGCAATGCGGGGACTAACCTTCAGGTAATTCATGGTGTCAATTTTGTACTCCAGCTCACCTTCCAGTTCATGATTGAAATTTCGGCTTAGGCTATTGTTGCGGGAATCTTCGAGACGTATGTAATCTTCACCTTCAGCATTCCTAAGAAAATTCTGGGTAAGTGCGGAACTTATGGTATTGTTCCGGTTGTTGTTGAAGTTGTAGCTTGCGTTCCCGGAAATCTTTTCGTTCCACTGGTTCTGATAGTTGGCGCCAAACGCGTTCCGGGTATTGATTCCGTCTCCGCCGCCGCCCCGCATATTTGCATTGTTAAAGGTGCCATGAAGAGAAGTCATCCGATCCTTGTTCTTCATATTGGCACGTATATTTGTGTTGTAGCGATCTTCGCTTCCCAGCCCTCCTGAGACACGTGCAAAATATCCCTTGTCCTTATCAGGGTCGATGGTTAGGTTAAGTATCTTTTGAGGCTCACCCGTTTTTATCCCGGTTAGCTTGGCCTGATCCCCATAATCATCTATGAACTGCAGGTTCTTAATAATATCCGCAGGTAAGTTCTTTATCGCAGTAGCTACGTCTGTACCAAAGTAATCTTTACCGTTCACACGAATCTTGGTAACTGGTTCGCCCTGATTGGTCACGTTACCGTCCTGATCCACCTTAATGCCGGGCAACTTTCTCAGCACTTCGTCGACAGCATCTCCTTCGCGTACGGGAAAGTGTGCGGCGTTATAGCTCACCGTATCTTCCGTTACCCGTACCGGCGGAGCTCCGGAAATCACCACTGCGTCGAGCGTGTTGCTTGAAGGCTGTAACATGACCGGGGCCAGCGTTATGGTATTCCCTTTCTCGATGATGTATTCCTTTGTGAAGTTTTTGAAACCAATAAAAGCGGCCGATAGTGTGAACTGACGTGCCTTTACATTATTGAAGTTGAACTTGCCATCTCCGCTGGCCGACATAGCGACGCTGTCGGCCGCCCACTTTACACGCACCACGGCGCCCGGCAAAGGCAGGCCGGCGGTATCTACGACGATACCTTTAACAGTAAATGTCTGCGCTTTGGCATAGTGTGAAATACCCGTAAATACTACGAGGAATAAAATTATCCGCTGAAAAAGGCCCATTCTGGTTGTGTGTGTCCCGCAAAAGTACAACAAGCTAGTACAAACGGTTTTAGAGTAATTAACATGTTACACATTTCGAGCAGTTTCAAGGTGCGATACAAGGTATTTAAGTTTCTTGGAAACCTCTGTCCGACCGGATTGTTGTTCTCTTAAAAAGACACATTATGGGAAAGCTTAAGAATCTCTTTGCAGGACTGTGTGGTGCGGTCGCTTTAAATATACTGCACGAGTCGTTAAAGCATAAGCGTAACACACCTAGGATTGATTTGCTTGGAGAACAAGCACTTCAAAAGACTGTACGGCATCTGGGCGGAAACATCACCGATGAGCAAGCCCTGTATAACGCAACGCTCGCCGGAGACATCATCTCGAATACACTCTATTACAGCATGATCGGCAGTAAAAAGCAATCCAATATCTGGCTCAAAGCCATCACAATGGGACTGCTTGCAGGAGTAGGTGCCGTTAAGTTGCCCGAACCGATGGGGCTTAACGAGAAACCCGTGGCAAAAACAAAGACAATATCTGCTATGACCGTAGGATACTATCTCTTCGGCGCGTTGGTTACGGCCGCAGTGCTCACAGTCTCGCGGAGGAAATAAAAAAAGGGCTGTCTTTAGAAAAAACAGCCCTTTTTTTTGGAATAAATTCAGGTTACCCTTTACCTTTTAAAGCATCGTCGATACGTTGCGACAAGTCTTCCAGGTGAAATTTACTCATCCCTGAAGCTGCTGGTGTAGCAGATTTAATCGCCGACGAAAGCTCTCTCAGCTGAGCCTTAGCCAGTGAGACGGCATCGCTTTGCATCAGGTTAGAACCACCTCTGCCAGATGTGCTTCCCGCAGCAGGCGCTGGCGGCTCAAGCAAACTGATCACTGTGTTCACATACGTTTTTTGCAGGTTCCTGCGGTATACATCGATTTCTGTGTTCGACTTCAGCTCCGAGAATATTGAACCTTGCAAATCAGAGAACAGGTCTGTGATCTTATAAGCTGTAGGCCCGTCTGCTGCTTCGGCAGAGATAAGTTTGTTGAATGTGTTAGCGTTGACCAACCGGGCCAGGGCATTAATGTGCAAGCGGTTTGCTACCGATATCGGATCTTCGCCAATATTATCCAGCAGATTCTTATCGAGCAACCACTTCGGCGTGTTAAACACCTGAGCGCCCAGGAAATCCATCGCCTGCTTTTGGCGGGCGGCATTTACCCGGCTATACTGCGTGCCCGATTCCTCCATGGTTTTTGGCGTAGCATAAATACCACCAACATACTTAGCAACATGGCCTATATAGCGGCCAAATTGTCCAACCAGCTCACCATAAAGTGCTTTTGCATTATCGTACCCCTCATTGGGCTCTTTGCTGTACGCAAGAATATTTGGAACCAAACGCTTAAGGTTCTTGATCCCGTATTCCGACGCCAATACGGCATTGTCTCCGAGGTCTTCGCTCTGATTACGCGGATCGTTTGGATCAGTTTCTGTTCCAAACGCAAGTCTTGGATTTTCCGCAATTCGCTTAATAATCGTTTGGTTCGAGTATTTAGACTCATCTTCTGCAGTTTTATACTGAGGCAGCCACTTATAACCCCACTCTATCGCCCACATATCGTAATCACCGATTCGTGGGAAAATACCCTTCGCAGATATCTTATCTTCAGGTTGTGCAACGTAGTTAAAGCGTGCATAATCCATGATCGACGGGGTGTGTCCGTTCTTCTCTACCCATTGCTTATCTCTAAGTTTTTCAACCGGAACTGTTGCCGAAGAACCAAAATTATGGCGTAATCCCAAAGTGTGGCCTACCTCGTGCGATGAGACAAAGCGTATAAGTTCGCCCATCAGTTTATCGTCGAATTTCATTTTGCGCGCACCCGGATCTATCGCCGCAGCCTGAATGATGTACCAGTTACGCACCAGTTGCATAATGTTATGGTACCAGTTGATATGCGTCTCCAGAATTTCACCGGTCCGTGGGTCGTGCACGTGCGGACCACTCGCATTCGGTATATCCGAAGGCTTGTAAACGATTACACTATGACGCGCATCGTCAATGCTCCAGTTCGGATCATTTGGCGCAAGCTTAGCAACGATCGCATTTTTAAAGCCTGCTTGCTCAAAAGCCTTTTGCCAGTCGTTAACACCCTGGATCAGATAAGGGATCCATTTTTTTGGCGTTGCCGGGTCAATGTAATAAACGATCTGCTTTTTCGGCTCCACAAGCTCTCCGCGCTTATATCTTTCTACGTCTTCTGGTTTGGGTTCTAGCCTCCAGCGCGTGATAAGCGCCTGATTCTTGATACCTTGCGGGTTAGAGTCGAAATCTACGTATCCTGTGGCGAAATAACCCACCCTGGCATCAAAAAACCGTGGCTTCATCTGCTTTTTGGGAAGCAGAACCATGGAACTGTTCAGTTCATAAGTTACCGGAGTCGGCGATCCGGCCATAGCGGGCGGCATGCCTGGAATCTGAGCAGGTGTTTTGGTGTAAGTCTTCACCGTTCTGATTTCTATATTGGTTGGGTAAGACTTGATTTCCCTGATATAGGAGCGATCGTTTAACTGGTTGCTTAACGACAACGCTCTCTTAGCTCTTGACTCAAAAAAGAAAATTTCATTATCTCCATTCATATAATCTGTAACGTCGATTACGCTTCCTTTAACCTTAGTTACAGAATCGTTTGCCAGTGCCTTTATATCAAAAGACGCCACAAGAGGCTGAATGTTAGAACTCATCAACGAGCGGTACATGCCTTGCTCAGTAGAGTCAGCCGAGCGCTCGCCATAAGAGATCGTCCTGATGAAAATCTTATTCGCGGGGCCCTTTTCAAAGCTGATCACATTATCACCTATATGGTCGCCACCATAGCCCATCATGGAGGCACGGTTTCCCGCAGCAGCTTTACTGATCCTGTTTACCGTAAGGATCTCACGGCCAAGCAGGGAATCTGCGATTTCAAAATAATACCGGTCCTGAACCTGGTGAACCTTAAACAACCCATGGTCCGTTTTGGCGCTGTCGGTGATCACCTGCTTGTAAGGCTTAGGCCCGTTAGTTGGTGCAGCCGGACGGTTCATGGCATTTGGATTAGCCGCAGCCGGCTTTGCAGGCGGAGTTGCAGGCTTGTCCTGGGCATTGACATACGTAGCTGAAGCAAGGCCCAGCAATGTCAATAATACGTTCTTTTTCATTGTTGATCTAATAAGTTTGTTGGTGCTCTCAAAAACACAGGTTTGACTCCGGTGGCTTTGAAGCCCATAAAGGTAAGCGAGTTAGCGGACAGAAAAAATTGCTGAATATAACTTTACAGTTACAAAGCGGCCAAGCAAGTGCCTCAGTGTAGAATTTTAAATAACAGCTCTTTAAGAAGTTCACCATCAGTAGTGTTTCCTGTACTGTCGACCCCTTTGCTCTTAAGGTCGTATTCGCGAAGCATACTGATAATCTCAAATACTTTGTTGACCGGGTAAGTGCGCGCCGCAGTTTCATAATCTTTCACAAAGAAAGGGTTCACGCCAAGTTCTTTGGCTGCATCTCCACGGTTTTGCAGGTAATGATACTTGAGGATTTTAGAGAAATAGGCATTCAGATTGGCCATCACCATAACCATGGGATTGGCCTTGGGATTGTCGGCAAAGTAATTGATGACCTGGTTGCATTTCAACACATTCCGCGTAGCCAATGCTTTCTGGAGTTCAAAAACATTATACTCTTTACTGATCCCAATATTTTTCTGCACAAGGCCCGTGTCAATCACAACATCCTTTCCGATATTGAGCATCAGCTTCTCCACCTCATTAGCGATTTTGGAAAGATCTGCCCCAAGATACTCAGCCATCAGGGCAGACGCCTGCGGGTCGATTTTATATCCCTTTTCTTTCACAAGATCTTCAATCCAGGAGGCAAGTTTGTAATCGCGTACGGGATCCGACTGAAACACCAGGCCGTTCTTGTCGATGGCTTTATAAATCTTTTTACGCTTATCAAAGTTGGCATATTTATAGGCCAGCACCAAAATGGTCGTAGGCATGGGCTTTTCAAAATAGCTCAGCACAAATTCGGCCTGCTTACTGTTCCCCTCTACTTCTTTCGCCCACTTCAATTCCTGCGCCTCCTTAACGATCACCACCTGATAGTCCGACATCATCGGATAGCGCTTTGCCGCATTCATAATGGTTACCATGTCCGTATCCTTGCCGTATAAGACGGTTTGGTTAAATCCCCGCTCCATGTCATTGAGCGCGTTATGCTCTATATAACTCACAACCTGATCAATGTAGTAAGGTTCTTCACCATGAAGCAGGTACACCGGCTTAAACTTTCGGGATTTGATGTCTTTGATAATCTCAGCAGCAGTCATAGAATTGTTCAAACATAGCGGAAAACTTACATAATATTTTATCTATTTTTACAATATATGTCGTTTGTACCAACTGCCCTCAGTCTGCCGCAATATCCCTTCAGAATCACCTTGAAAGACTCCAGGCATTACATTTTTGATGAAGTACGCAGGAAACATCTGGTTCTCACGCCCGAAGAATGGGTACGCCAGCATTTTATTCAATATCTGATCAGCCGGAAAAACTTCCCTAAGTCACTTATACAGATTGAAGGCGGGCTGCAGCTCAACCGGCTGCAAAAACGAACAGATATTGTCATCTTTAATTCGCAGGGCGAAAAAATCATGATCGTTGAATGCAAGGCCCCTTCAGTAAAAATTACGCAGGCCACCTTTGACCAGGCTGCACGATATAATTCCGTACACAAAACCAGATGGCTTGTCGTTACAAACGGAATCAAGCACTGCTATGCACAAATTGACCATACACAAGGAAGCTTTGCATTCGTCGCCGACCTCCCTGAGTACACGTTGTTATAAGAAAGGCCCTGATTTACTTTTCCAGGGCGCTTAAACTATCTTCAATAATCCTGATCTTCGCTTCGGCATCTGCTTTTTTGTTGCGCTCGTTCTGCACCACTGCCGGCTTCGCATTGGCCACGAACTTTTCGTTACCTAGTTTTGCGTCTACAGATTTCAAAAAGCCCTGCAGATACTGTAGGTCTGCATTTAAACGCTCACGTTCGGCATCCCCGTCTACGGCCTCATTCAAATGAATAAAGAACTCATCCGCGCCTGTCATAAACGCAACAGCCCCCGGAATTTTATCGTTCACCAACTCTGTCTGACTGATATTAGCCAGTTTAAAGACAATATTCATCCATTTCTCGTAGTCCATACCCGAGTTAATCTTTATAGCGAGCGGCAAAGCCTCTTTAGGTGAGATCTGTTTGGTGTTACGGACGTTACGGATTTCTGCGACCACATTTTTGATCGTCTCAGCCTCCTTAAGAAGAGCGCCATCAGCCTCGCCCGCTACAGGGTAGCTGGCAACGATACAGCAATCCATCTCTGCCCTGCTGCCAAACAACTCATCGTGCCACAATTCCTCGGTTATAAAAGGCATGAACGGATGAAGAAGTGTCAGTATCTTACTGAAGAACCCAGTTGTCGCCTGCATCGTTTCCTGATCCACAGGATGCTGATAAGCCGGCTTCACCATCTCAAGATACCATGCGCAGAAATCGTCCCACACCAGTTTATACGTAGCCATCAGGGCCTCCGACAAGCGGTACTGCCTGAAGTTATCTTCTATTTCTGAAAGTGCTTCGTTGAAGCGGTTCTCAAACCACAGGATAGCCTGCTTATTGGGATTTTCAAGCTGATCGTTCACCTCCCAGCCTTTTACCAGCCTGAAGGCATTCCAAACTTTATTTGCAAAGTTCCTGCCCTGCTCACAATAGTTTTCATCAAACATGAGGTCATTTCCCGCAGGCGAACAAAGCAACATACCTACCCGTACTCCATCTGCGCCGTATTTTTCTATAAGATCGATCGGATCAGGTGAATTGCCGAGTGATTTGGACATCTTACGGCCGAGTTTGTCGCGCACTATACCTGTCAGGTAAACATTTGTAAAAGGCTTTTTGCCTCTGAATTCATGGCCTGCCATGATCATCCGGGCCACCCAGAAAAACAAAATCTCGGGCGCGGTAACCAGGTCATTCGTGGGGTAGTAATAATTGATATCCTTATTATCCGGATCCTTAAACCCATTGAACACCGAGATGGGCCATAACCAGGACGAGAACCAGGTATCCATAACATCCGGGTCCTGGGTAAGAAAAGGAGCCAGCTGATGCTTAAAGCCCTTTTTCTCTTCCTCAGTAAAGACACCGTCAATGTCTTTAAGCTTAAGGAATTCGTCCAGCGCCTCATCTTTCGTTTTAGCTACCACCCAATTCCCCTTATCGTCGTACCAGGCTGGTATCTGCTGACCCCACCACAGTTGCCTGCTGATGTTCCAGTCGCGCACGTTTTCCATCCAGTGCCGGTAGGTGTTGATGAACTTGTCCGGAATTAACCTGATATCGCCGTTAATGACATCTTCCAGTGCTGGCTTGGCCATCTGATCCATTTTACAGAACCACTGCATCGAAAGCTTAGGTTCAATCGCAGCATTTGTACGTTCAGAAAATCCCACCTGCGACTTATACCCTTCCACTTTTTCCAGGTGCCCGGCTTCGTCAAGCAGCACAGCAATCTTCTTACGCGCGGCGAAACGGTCTTCACCTACCAGAATTACGGCAAGTTCATTCAAGGTACCATCGTCGTTGAGGATGTCGATGACCGGAAGCTTATGTTTCACGCCCAGCTCATAGTCGTTCAGATCATGTGCGGGCGTTACTTTAAGGCAACCTGTACCGAAGTCCATCGTCACATACTCGTCCTCAATGATGGGTATCTCCCTGTTGATTAGCGGCACATACACTTTCTTGCCTTTCAGATGCGCATAACGCTCATCGTTAGGATTTATACATATCGCCGAGTCCGCCATAATCGTTTCAGGCCGGGTAGTCGCGATCGTCAGATATTCAGACGTCGCACCAGCGGTGCCAGCGATCGTATATTTAATATAATAGAGCTTTTGATCAACTTCCTTGCGGATTACTTCCTCATCAGATACCGCGGTCTTGCCCGCAGGATCCCAGTTGATCATTCGCACACCACGATATATCCAGCCCTTCCGGTACAAGTGGATAAAACTATCAATAACCGCCTCAGAAAGATCATCTTCCATGGTGAAGCGTGTACGCTCCCAGTCGCACGACGCGCCGAGCTTTTTTAACTGCTCGAGAATGATGCCGCCATATTTCTCTTTCCACTCCCAGGCGTATTTAAGAAACTCTTCGCGGCTGAGGTCTTTCTTCTCAATCCCTTTTTCCTTGAGCATGGCCACTACTTTGGCCTCCGTAGCAATAGACGCGTGGTCTGTACCCGGCACCCAGCAGGCATTCTTCCCCTGCATACGTGCTTTGCGGATCAGCACATCCTGAATGGTATTGTTGAGCATATGACCCATGTGAAGCACCCCCGTCACATTGGGCGGAGGAATTACAATCGTATAAGGTTCGCGCTCATCAGGCTCTGAATGAAAAAAATTCTTTTCCATCCAGTAGCTGTACCATTTATTTTCGGTTGCTGCCGGATCGTATTTAGTAGAAATGCTCATTGCTAATAAAAAAGTATCAGATTTTAGCCGGTAAAAATAACAATAAAATGCCGCTTACTTCAAGTACAGGTCAAAATAGTCCGTCACTTTCTGATACAAATGCGCACGGTCTTTACCCAATACATTGTGTTCGTGCCCCGGGTAAATCATGTAATCTACCTGCACGCCCTTGTCGACCGCATGCTTTACAAAGTCGACCGAATGCTGCTGCACCACAACCGGGTCTTGCTGACCATGAATAAGCAGGAGCTTACCTTTCAGCTGTTCTACACGATTACTCAGATAGGTCGCGGCATAACCCTCGGGGTTTTCCTGTGGTGTATCCATATAACGTTCGGTATACATCACCTCATAAAAGCGCCAGTTGATTACCGGTCCGCCAGCAACCGCCGCTTTAAACACACCAGGGTGAGTCAGCATGAAATTCGTGGTTACAAAACCACCAAAACTCCAGCCAAACAGTCCCATATTGGCCGCGTCTACAAAAGGCTGCGCTTTCAGGTAGTCAGTCGCCCGCAGCATATCTTCCATCTGCACCGTACCTGCATTCCGGAACATAGACTGCTCAAATGCCTTTCCGCGGTTATCACTTCCCCGTACATCAACCGTTAGCACAACGTATCCGCGTTCGGCCATAAACCTGAACCAGTAGTCGCCCGCCCCTCCGTTCCAGCTGTTTGTAATAAGCTGTGCATGCGGACCGCCATACCAGTATACCACCACCGGGTATTTCTTTGCCGCATCAAAGCCCACAGGTTTATATAATGTGGCATACAGATCGTCGCCCGAATTACTCTTTATCGTGATCAGTTGAGGTGCCGAAACCGTGTAGGCCTGCAAAGGATTCTCTGCGCGGAGCAATACCTTAACATCCGATGGCTTCGCTACGGAAAGCAAACGTATTTCCCTCGGCAAGCTAATATTGCTGAAGTTGTCAATCACCGTTTTTCCCGAACTGCTTACCTGGGTGTTGTGTACCCCTGAGCCAGAGGTAATTCGCTTACTGCCACCTGTTTTCAGATTCAGCGCGTAAAGATTTCTGGTGAGAGGGGAGTCTCCGGTCGACACATAAAATAAGCTGCCGCCTTTGGCATCAAAACCCTTTACGTCCAGCACTTCCCACTGACCGCTGGTCAGCTGTTTCAGCAATTTTCCAGTCGTGCTGTACAGATACAGGTGGTTCCAGCCATCGCGGTTGCTCTGCCAGATAAACTTCGAAGGGTCGTTTTTCAAAAATAGCATCGGCACCAGCGGTTCTACATATTTCTCGTCACGCTCTTCAAAAAGGGTCTTTACAAACTTTCCGCTAAGCGCGTCGTACTGGTTGAGCTTCATATGATTTTGCTCGCGGTTGACCACGACGATGTAAACGAACCTGTTGTCCGGACTCCAGGCGATATTCGTAAGATACTGTTCCGCCGGCTCGCCGGTCTGAACGTAAACCAAAGCCCTGGTCTCGGCATTGTAAACACCAAGGGTTACGTGGTGACTCTTGTCGCCCGCCATGGGATATTTTATATTTACATTTTTTGCCGGAATGCTTGTCCAGTCGATAATAGGATAATCGGTTACCATGCCCTGATCCATCCGGTAAAAAGCGAGCAGTTTACCATTATCACTCCAGAATGTACCTTTAGATATACCGAACTCTTCCCGATGTACGGAAGAGGCATAAACGATGTCGCTGCTGCCATCGGTAGTTACCTGAAACTTATCCCCGTCTTTGGATACAAACAGATTGTGGTTGTCTACATACGCCACATAGCCCGCACTGCTTTCCTCAGCATGCTGTTTTGCCGCGGCGTCTTTGTCGACCAGCACGCGGACTGTATTGCTTCGCGGATTAAGCGCAATCTTTTCAGTACCGGTATAAATCACCCAGTCTGCGCCCTGATTGAACTGTATAAAGGGCATGGCCTGTAGCGTATCCCTTTGCGCTGCACGAAACTTCTGATTCAACTGCGTTAGAGTAAGGAAAGCTCTCTCCGCAGATTTCGCGTTGCCTGAATACCAAACGGGGCTTCCGCCAATAGGTTTGGCATATACATAATCCTCAGAACCGTAAATAAACTGGATCTGGGAAAGGTTCTGCGGTGCCAGGGCCGTCCGGGCATTGAGCATCGCATCCTGAATCGTTAGTTTTTTTTCCTGTGCGGAAGAACAAAATGCGACAGCCAGCAGCGGGACAATCGCTAGGAGTTTCCTGATCATATTGTAGAATAAATAGTAAGCTTGCCAAACATAACCATATTTGTTAAAATATGGTGACCAAATATCGGCTTTTCGGAGCTTACCTTTGATGTGTGAAAAACATCTTAATCGGCATCCTGTTCGCCATGCTATGGGCTTCTGCTGCCGTCGCCACCAAGTTCGGCATCCAGTCGGCACCACCTCTGTTACTCGCCAATGTACGCTTTCTGCTGGCGGGACTTGTATTGCTGTGCTACGGCTACATATATAAGCCTGACAGCTCCTATCGCCTGCCTGCCGGACCTGAATGGAAGCAACTCGCGCTCTTTGGCCTGCTCAATACCGCCGTTTATCTCGGACTGTTTGTCTATGCTTTAAAATTTACCGCCGCCGGTATCGGCAGTTTGGCTACGTCGACCAACCCACTGCTCATTGTACTCATCTCGGCATGGCTCATCGGACGCCGGCCCGCCCGGCCTGAAGTGCTCAGTATCGTTATTGGCATGGCCGGCATCGGCGTTGCCAGCTGGCCTTTGCTGCAGGACAGCTCGACTACGGTGTTCGGACTTGCCGTGCTCATGACCAGCATGGTATCGGTTTCTTTTGCCAGCGTGTACTATGCCAGCGTAAAATGGCGCTTGCCCAATATACTGATCAACGGCTGGCAGGTGGGTTTGGGCGGACTCTTCCTCCTGCCTTTTACCCTGGTGTTCAGCGACTGGTCGGCCGTAAGCATCGACAACCGTTTTATTTTCTCGGTGCTTTGGCTTGGATTGGCCGTATCAGTAGTCGGACTCATCTGCTGGTTTTACCTGCTTAAAATAGATACCGTTAAGGCTTCCCTCTGGCTGTTTCTCTGCCCTGTATTCGGTTTCTTTTATGCCTGGTGGCTGGTCGACGAGCCCATTACAATCTATACCCTTCTTGGTACTTTACTTGTTCTCGGCGGGCTTTATCTGGGGCAGCGGGACAGGCTAAAAAAAAGAACTCATGATTGAGTTTCAACACAATAAATTGTGTTAAAATATGTTAAATACATATACAACTTCAATCATGAAAACGATAAATGTTTTTTCTGTAACGGGCAACATCATGAGAAGGCTTGGGATCACAAAGATCTACTGCTGGTTTAACAAGTAATATCCTACCTTTTGAATGGTACAGTCTTACCTGTACGGGCAGACTCTTTTGCCGCTTCGAGGATCCTGACTACCGTCATATTGTTTTCTAAAGCATACAGACCAAAGTCCGGATCTTTTATTTTACCCTTAAGTACATCTGCCAGGTAAGCAAACGGATCTTCATACACAGGCATCTCTTTCGTTGTTACCGCCATAGCCTGCTCTTTCCGGTCATTTTTGGCCCTGATCCTCATATTGCTTTGGTCGACCGTGATCACATAGCCGGTCTCGCCGTAAACCTCCATGTCCTTCCGGTTAAACGGCCAGTTCCAAGAGGCCTGGATGATGCATTGCGCATCTGGATAGTTCACAATAATGGTAGCGTCGTCTTCCACCTTAGGATAGATCTCCGGTTTATACTGTCGTGTAACCGCTGTAACCGATACCGGCTCCTGGCCTTTCATCAGGTAGGTCATCAGGTTTGCACCGTAACAACCGAAATCTACCAGCGCACCGCCACCATTGCCTACCGGATCGGTAAGGAAATCGAAGAATTCCTGCCCTACGCCAATCTCCCTCGGGCCTTGGTGACCGTCGTGTACAACCACTTTTCTGATCCGGCCTACATAGTTGCTGTCGTTGACCAGCTGATAGGCCTTAGCCGTGCTTGGGTACCATGAGGTCTCGAAATTCGTCAGCAAATGAATCTTGTGCTTTTTAGCCAGCGTTTCCATTTTACGGGCATGGGGCAGACTTGCTGCAAGTGGCTTTTCCACCATCACATGGATGCCGCGCGGAGCACAGGCCTCCACCACCATGAGGTGATCGTACACAGATCCGAAGGCCACGACGGCTTCCGGTTTCACTTCGTCGAGCATTTTGCCGAGGTCTGAATAGAAAAGCTTCGGATCGAGCTTGTAACTGTTTGCCCGTTTTTCCGCCAGCGCCTTTACAGGTTCAAAAACGCCCACAAGCTCCACGTCTGTTTTACCCTTCCTGTTCAATATCCACGGCACATGCCCATGCGCCGTACCTGCTACCGCCAGTCTTAGCGGTTTAGCGGAGCTCTGGGCATATCCGCTGCTGAACGCACCACTCAACATCGCCGCGATTCCGGCAAAAAGCATGTATATTTTAACCCTAATACCGTTATGCATATTTCTGTTGCAGTTTTTTTGACAATTTAATTAATACCAGCTCCCGCGATTCCTTTACGCGCTTCAGGAGCTCCTGATCCGGCATCACCTCCAGCCCCTCCACCTCAATCCATTGGCGCCTGGCAAAATGGGGAGCCTGCCTGATGCCCGGGCGGGCGGCCAGAGCGTCGAACTCTTCGGGATTGCATTTCATACAAAAATGTCCGTCCTCAAGCGAAACCAGCACGAATATCTTTTCCTCCAGCATAAAGCAGAGGTGCCCCCATTTCATGCCCTCGGTGGTCCCGGGCAGGGCCAGACAATGATCTCTGAATGTTTCAATATCCATAGCGCGCTTTGAAACTTCTAAAGTTAAACTTATTCGTGAAACCCTCATGCACATTTTATAAGTTTGCAAAGATGAACAGGATTACGCAGACGGCCGACGGTTCGAATACCCTTTACAGTGAGAGCATTGGTGAACACTATCATTCCAAACACGGCGCACTGCAGGAAAGCAGACATGTATTTGTTGATGCGGGCCTGAAACATGCTATCGGGCGTTTCCCCGGTAGGGAGATTTCCATCCTTGAAGTAGGCTTCGGCACCGGCCTTAATTTCTTACTCAGTGCCGCGACTGCCCATGAGGCCGGTGTACCGTTAAATTATGTGGCCCTGGAGGCTTTTCCCTTACGCGCGGAAGAGCTTGAACTAACGGGCTACGGCGCTTATGTGCCTTCGGAGCTCTGGCAAAGCGTGCTGCTGAACTATGGAAAAGCTTTACAGCAAAGCGTGGAAATAATCCCGGCGCAGCGTCTCAAAATCCATCATACATACCTTCACAGGCACGAAACCATTACAACTTTCGATCTGCTGTATTACGATGCGTTTTCTGTACAACACCAGCCTGAAATGTGGACCGATGAGATCATCGCACATGCGAGCCGTTTTTTGAAGCCCGGCGGCATCTTTGTAACTTATGCCATTACAGGCAAACTGAAACGTGCCCTTAAAAGCCTCGGGTTCGATATTGAGAAACTCCCTGGCGCACCCGGTAAGCGGGAAATGCTTCGCGCCATTAAAATTTAAACTGCCATATGCCAAATAACATACCTCCGCCAACCGCTACTGATCCAAGCTCTGCGTTTCAGCGCCTGCTTACCGTTATAGATACCCTGCGTACGGAATGCCCCTGGGATAAAAAGCAGACCATGGAAACCTTGCGGCATCTGACCATTGAGGAGACTTATGAGCTATCTGACGCTATCCTTGAGGGTAACCTCGATGAGGTTAAGAAGGAACTGGGCGATGTCATGATGCACCTGGTCTTTTATGCCCGGATTGCGTCGGAAACCCAGCAATTTGATATCGTGGATGTGCTCAACAGTGTATGCGATAAGCTCGTGAACCGCCATCCGCATATTTATGGCGATGTAAATGTTCACGATGAGCAGGACGTGAAGCGGAACTGGGAGAAACTGAAACTGAAAGAGGGCAACAAATCTGTGCTTGCCGGTGTGCCGGCGGGACTCCCATCTCTGGTGAAGGCAAGCCGTATCCAGGAAAAAGCGCGGGGCGTAGGGTTCGATTGGGACAATAAAGAACAGGTTTGGCAAAAGGTTGAGGAAGAACTCCAGGAATTTAAAGACGAATATAACGGTGCCGATCAAAAAGACATTGACCTCGACAAGGCCGAATCTGAATTTGGCGACCTGCTGTTCTCGCTGATCAACTATGCGAGGTTTGTAAACATCAATCCGGAAAATGCACTGGAAAAAACCAACAAGAAGTTCATTAAGCGTTTCCAGTACCTGGAGTCGAAAGCGAAAGAACAAGGCAAAGCACTTCAGGACATGACACTCGCTGAAATGGACGTCTACTGGAACGAGGCTAAAAAACTATAATACTCCTATTCTGCTTCTATAACGACCGGAAAATTCATGAACTCGTCGACAATCCGGTTTAGCTTAGGATGAAACGACTGCGCAAAGAACAGGTGCTGGCACTTCCCTGAACTTCTGGCAAGTTCAAAAACCTGCAACTGCAATCCCTTGGCCATCAGTTCATCTGCGTCGTCCGCAATAAACATCTGGAGTTTATTCAGGTTCAACCCAAGCTTCAGGTAAACGGCTCTTGCCCGTTTAGGTGTAGCTATCACAATATCGGTTCCGGCAGAAAGTTCATCGATCTCATCGTCCATGCCAGTCGCATCAGATAATAGCATAACCCGAAGATCACGGCGCTGACTCAGCAACTTAAAATGCTCCAGAACCTGACTGCCACGCGTTTCATCCGGGACCAGGACAAGCACTTTAGGTGCCTCGTCTTCAGTGTACTTCATCCGCATGAGCACGCCTAGTACATAAGCAGTTGATTTGCCCGCACCCTCGGGCGCCAGTGCAATCAAATCCTGCCCGCCCACAATGCGCGACAAAGTCTTGGCTTGTATCTCTCTTGCAGACTCATATCCGGCTTCCTGCATTGATGCGATCAGCGGCTTCGTTAGTTTTAGTTTCTCTAGTGACACTTTGCTGGTATATATGGCCCAATGAAGGCAGACAGGGCAAATTTAACAGAAATTTAAAGAACTCTGGTATGCATACCCGCATTACATAACGCAGTCTTCACACAGACTTCAAGTGCTGCCTCTAGTTTTGCCGCAAACAAATCAATCAAAATTATGAGAAAAAAGCTACTCATGTTCGGCCTGCTGCTGTTCACTTTAAGCAGTGCCGCGTTTGCCCAGCACCTTGTTAAAGGCGTGGTAAGCGATGCAAAAGGAACGGGCATTCCGGGTGTAAGCATCCGGGAACTAAACACCAAGAAGGTCGCTGTCACCGATTTTGAAGGCAGATACACGATTGAGGTGCCTGAAGATGCGACACTTTCATTTACTTATATCGGTTATACAACCCAGGAGCTGTCGGTCGACGGCCGCAGCGAGTTGAATGTTACCTTGCAGGAAGATTCAAAAACGCTTGGTGAAGTAGTTGTTACGGCAATTGGCATCAAGCAGCAAAAGAAAAAGCTGGGCTATGCAACCCAGGAAGTTAATACAGAGGTCCTGGCGCAGGCAAAGACGATGAATCTTGGAAACGCACTATCGGGGCAAGTGGCTGGTCTTACCGTAAATAACCCAACCGGTATGTTCCAGGCGCCCTCATTCTCGCTTCGCGGTAAGAGCCCGCTGATCGTCATTGATGGTATACCTGTGGAGACAGATTTTTTCGATGTGTCTTCAGACAACATTGCCAATATCAACGTATTAAAAGGGACTACCGCCTCGGCATTATATGGCTCAAGGGGCAAAAACGGTGCTATCCTGATCACGACCAAAAATGCTGACAAGGAAGGGCTCGAAATCGGGATTAAGACCAATAACATGGTAACTGCCGGTTTCACTGTCTTCCCCGAAACGCAGACTGAGTACGGTAACGGATCAAATGGCAAGTACGAGTTTTGGGACGGCGAGGATGGTGGTATTTCAGATGGCGACATGATCTGGGGTCCAAAGTTTGAGCCTGGAGTTATGGTTGCACAATGGAACAGCCCGATTCGCAACAAACAGACCGGCGAAGTTATTCCATGGTGGGGCAATGTAAAAGGTACGATCTATGACGACAAGTCGAAATACGAGCGTGTGCCTACACCATGGGTAAGACACGACAACCTGAACGAATTTTTGAGGCCGGGAATAGTAACGAATAACGACTTCTCTGTCGCCTACAAAGGTGCAAAGGCGCAGTTCTATGCCTCTGGAAAATACGCTTTTCAACGTGGCCAGGTACCAAACACCTCGCTCACAACCGGTGGCGCCAATTTTAACTCCTCCTTCAAGCTGACCTCGGACCTTCAGCTGGATGCCTCCTTAACTTACAATAAGGTTACCACGCCAAACTATCCGCGCTATGGCTACGGACCCAAAAACCACATGTACACCATCCTGATATGGATGGGCGACGACGTAAACGGCAAGGAACTGAATCAGCATAGATACGTTCCGGGTCTGGAGGGCTATCGCCAGGCAAACTATAACTACGCCTGGTACAACAATCCATACTTCGCCGCAGAGGAACTGGAACAGAGCCTGAACAGAGACGTTCTGTCCGGATTAGCTAAGCTGAACTGGCAGGCTCTTCCCAGCCTAAATCTGCAGCTTAGGGCCTCCGGCCGGCAGCGGCAATCTTTCGAGGATATGCAAAGTCCGAAGTCTTACATGAACTACGGCGATTCCAGGAACGGAGATTACAAGATGTGGAATAATAAACAGCTTAATGTAGACCTCGACTTCCTGGCTTCTTTCCATAAGCCAATTACCAGTGATGTTCATTTCACATTGAACGCAGGAGCCTCGACGCTGAACCGGGAAATCCAACAGGAAAATGCTTCCAGTGATGGTTTGATCGTACCCTTTGTATACAGTCTGAACAACACTCAAGGTCCGGTAATGGCGGGCAACTACTATGAGCAAAAGTCTATTCGAAGTGTTTACGGATCAGCCACGTTCGACCTGTTTAATGCTGTATTTCTCAACGTTACCGGAAGAAATGACTGGTCGTCTACGCTAACAAAGGAGAACCGGTCATACTTCTACCCATCGGCTTCCCTGAGCACCATCGTATCAGATTATATAGCTCTGCCGAAGGTTTTCGACTACCTAAAATTATACTCCTCCTGGGCACAGGTATCAAGCGATCTCGCTCCTTACAGCATTGGTGCTACCTACAATAAAGACCTTACTTACGGCGCCATACCATCTGTCAGCTACCCCTCGGGAATCGTGAACCCGAACATCAGACCGGAAAAATCTACCTCATACGAGCTTGGTCTGGCAACTTCCCTGTTTAAAAAGCTAGATCTGGAATTCACCTATTACAATGTGAAGGATGAAAACCAGATTATAGATTTGAGTACTTCTGAAGCCTCTGGCTTTACGTCAAGAAAAGTAAATGGCAACATTTACCGGACGCAAGGCTTGGAGATTATGGCGAATTTCAACGCTGTTAAAAACAACAACTTCAGATGGGATGTGGCCGCAAACTGGACCACATCCGAAAAAAGACTTACGGAAATCTATGAGAACCAGGCAAAGTTTGGGAACCTGGTGTTGAACGATCGTGCCGACAGCTACTATGGCCGTGTATGGCAAAAAAGCGCTTCGGGTGAGGTGATCCTGGATGCGAATACTGGTCTGCCTACACGCGATAACTTTTACACGAACCTGGGCCATCTTGATCCAAGCTGGCGACTAGGCCTCCAGAACCGCTTTAACATCAAGGGCTTTGATGTCAACATTGATATCGACGGCGCCTGGGGTGGCATTATGCGCTCTGTTACCATCGAAAAGATGTGGTGGGGCGGTAAGCATCCCAATTCTGTTGAATACCGTGATGCCGAATATGCTGCCGGTAAACCGGTGTATGTACCAAAGGGAGTCGTCATTACGGGCGGCGAGTTAAAGCGCGATGTAAATGGTGTTGTACTTTCCGATACGCGGACTTACAGGCCTAACACGACTGCCGTAAACTGGCAAACCTGGAGTCAGGTATATCCTTACCAGGCACAGGTGATGGAATCAGAGAGTGAGCAGTTTGCCAATGTATTCGACCGCTCCTTCTTCAAATTAAGACGCATCTCGGTGGGCTACGATCTGGCAAAAATTGTTAAGATCGGCACGCTCAAATCAATTCATCTGTCGGCCTACAGTTATAATCCGCTGATGTGGAAAAAGATGCCATTGCTCGATCCCGATTTTGGCAATGACAACGATCTTCAGGATCCATCCGCACGATTCATAGGCATGTCCCTAAATGTTAAACTTTAATCAGATGACTGCATCAAAACTCATTGACATGAAAAAAATGCTATACGGCATCATCGCCGCCCTGTTGTTCCTGAGCGCCTGCAAGGACCAGGATCTTATGAATATCGACCCAAACAGGCCGACAGAAACGCACCCACAGCTGCAGCTTACAAAGATTGAGTGGGAAGCTTTTCGTGCCTTTGGCGGAACAAGTCCGCTTTACGCCACGCGCATGCTGGTACAGACTGATGGAGAGAGCGAAGGGCAGTACTTTAAATGGGGAAGGGGAAGTTTCGGTCCCTACTCCTTATTGAGAGACGTGACAAAAATGTCGGAAGAAGCTACACGCATCAATGACAACACTTATATTGCCCTGGCCAAGTTTTTCAGAGCCTACTACTTTTACAACCTTACACTGACGTTCGGTGATATCCCATACAGCGAGGCACTGAAAGGAGAATCACCTGATGGTTATCGTGCACCGGCTTACGACACGCAAAAGGCGGTATTTCAGGGTATCCTGAAGGAGCTTGAGGAAGCCAATGGTATGCTGAAAGGCACAAACGCGATCATTTCGGGCGACATCATCTATAAAGGGAGCCCTGATCAATGGCGGCGCCTGATCAATGCTTTCAGGCTAAAAGTGCTGATTAGTTTGTCGAAAAAAGAGGGCGAGGGCGACATGAATATCAAACAGGCTTTTACCCAAATCGCGCAAAATGAACCTCTGCTGCGAAGCGGTGGCGACGACGGACAGCTCGTGTTTCTTGATCAGCAGGGCAACCGCTATCCGGAATTTAACTCCAGCGGTTTCGGTTCAGGTATGTACATGTCATCTACGTTCATTGAAGAATTGCAGGAACGTAAGGATCCGAGACTGTTTTTGTACACCACGCAGACCAAGATTGCAAAAGAAGCGGGTAAGGCGACCGACGACTTTACCGCCTACGAAGGTGGCGACCCGGCAGCACCATACGCAGAGACCAACCTGAAAGCCGCCGAAGGGAGGGTATCGAAGGTGAACGATCGCTTCCCGAGCGACCCTACAAACGAACCCATGGTCCTTATGGGTTATGCAGAGCAGGAGCTGATCCTTGCGGAAGCCATCATCAGGAACTGGACGTCTGGAGATGCCGCTATGCATTATCGGAACGGCGTAAAAGCCTCTTTTAAGTTCTACGAGACCTACGCTAAAGGCTATGCAAGCTATGTTTCGGAAGACAACGCAGAAGCCTATCTTGACCTGCCTGTAAATGATTTCATGGAGGCTGGTACTTTTGACGAGAAACTTGAACTGATCATCACGCAAAAATACCTTCGGACTTTTTTCCAGTCGGGCTGGACCGCTTTCTATGACAACCTGCGGACGGGTTATCCAGAATTCAGGCGGCAGCCTGGCGTAGCCATTCCCTACCGCTGGATCTATCCGCAGTCGGAGTACGACAACAACCGCGATAACGTATCAGCAGCCATAGAACGCCAGTTTGGTACAGGTAACGATAACATCAACCGCCAGGTTTGGTGGCTGAAATAATTTGTACCTTTATAAAATGCACCGGTGCCGGGCGCCCAGGCGACCCGGCACCTTTACTAAGAAGACATGGACAACAGAAGAGACTTTATTAAAAAAGCTTCCCTCCTTACCGGCGGACTCGGAATGGCGGGTATACTTCCTCCCGCCATCCAAAAGGCACTCGCCATAAACCCTGCCGTCGGCAGCACCTATCTGGATGCGGAACACGTGGTGTTCCTGATGCAGGAGAACAGGTCGTTCGACCATACTTTCGGGACGCTGAAAGGTGTAAGGGGCTTTAACAACCCACGCGCCATCCGTCTGTCAGACAACTATCCCGTCTGGCTGCAAAGCAATAAAAAAGGAGAAACGTATGCACCTTTCCGTCTCAATATAAAAGATACAAAAGCGACATGGATGAGTGCGCTTCCTCATTCCTGGAATGACCAGGTGGATGCCAGAAATAACGGGATGCACGACGGCTGGCTGGACGCAAAGCGCTCCGGCAACAAGGAATATGCCGATATGCCGCTCACTATGGGTTACTACAACCGTGAGGATATCCCTTTTTATTATGCTTTGGCCGATGCTTTCACCGTCTGCGATCACAACTTCTGCTCCTCACTCACCGGCACAAGTCCAAACCGCTGCTTTTTCTGGTCGGGCACCATCCGGGAAGAACAGAACGAAAGCGCCAGACCGCATATATCCAATGGCGACATAGACGGCGCCGAACGGGTATCCTGGAAAACATTCCCGGAACGATTATCCGAACACGGGGTTGACTGGAAGGTTTACCAGAATGAACTCAGCGTGGGGGTAGGCTTTGATGGTGAAGAAGACGACTGGCTGGCGAATTTTACCGACAATGACCTGGAGTTTTTTAAACAATATCATGTGCGCCGCCATCCTGAACACCTCGTTGCGCTCAGGAAAACGCAGTCCAAACTGGAGTTACAGTTGAGAGACAAGCCTGACGAAAAACTGCAGAAAAAACTCAGCGAAACCATCGATGCAATCGCATTCCTGGAGAAAAACCCTTTAGAATCGCTTAACCCCGCACAGCAGGACCTGCACAGGCGGGCTTTTGTGACCAACCGAAACGACCCTGATTATCATAAACTGGAAACGATCAGCTATGAGGATAAAGGTGTAACCAGAACCGCACAAATTCCCAAAGGTGATGTACTGCATCAATTCAGATCGGATGTCGACTCCGGCAACCTGCCCGCTGTTTCCTGGCTGGTTGCGCCATGCAACTTTTCTGACCACCCCGGCGCGCCCTGGTATGGCGCCTGGTACCTGTCGGAAGTCATTGACATCCTCACCAAAAATCCAGAGGTCTGGAAGAAGACCATATTTGTCCTTACCTACGATGAGAATGACGGCTACTTCGATCATATCCCGCCTTTTGTAGCTCCCAACCCCAAAGATCCTTCAAGCGGGAAAGTATCTGACTCACTCGATATCCGCACAGAGTATGCCGCTAAAGGTCAAACCAGCCGCGAAAGTCCGGTCGGCCTCGGCTTCCGGGTACCGATGGTCGTGGTATCGCCATGGAGCCGGGGCGGATATGTCAATTCTGAGATCTTCGATCACACATCAAGTATACAGTTCCTGGAAAAGTTCTTACGGCACAAGACTGGAAAAGCCATACGCGAAGATAACATCAGTTCGTGGCGCCGGAGTGTTTGTGGCGACCTCAGCTCTGTATTCCGCCCCTATCATGGCGAAGCAGTTAAAGCGCCGGAAAGCCTGGAACGATTGCCTTTCATTGAGAGCATTCACAAAGCCCAGTTCGCCAGGCTGCCAGACGGCTTCAAAAAGCTGAGTCAGACAGAGATTGCCGAGATCGTGGGAAACCCTTCTGCAAGTTCGTTGCTGCCCAGACAGGAGCCAGGCATCAAGCCTGCCAGCGCTATACCTTACGAGCTTTACGCCGAGGCTGCACTGAGCGGCGACGGCACAGCCGTAGGCATCACATTCAGGGCGGGTAAGGATTTCTTTGGCGACAGGGCAAGCGCCGGTGCCTTCCATGTCTATGGCGCTGGCAGGCATTGGCCTTTTACCGTGGCGGCCGGAGAAACGCTCTCCTATCAATGGCCGCTCAGTACATTCGCGGACGGAAAATACGACCTGCAGTTGTACGGTGTAAACGGATTTTACCGGAAGTACAAGGGAAGTGCTGATGATCCTGATCTGGATATCAGCCTGCATTATGAGCAGACAGGCCGAAAGCGCCCTACCGGAGGGATTGTGCTGCGCATGTCCCGCAAGAATACCAGCGAGGCACTAAGCCTGGATATTTCCGACGCTATGTATAACATCGCTAACCGTAAGGTAAGCATGAAAAAAGGCCAGAAAGAATTGCTGCTTAGCTTCGATTTAAGCAAGGCGCACCACTGGTACGACATCAACGTAACGGTAGACCAACATCCCGGTTTTATCCGGCATTACGGAGGCCATGTGGAGCTGCTCAAGGATAGTTTTACTGACCCTTATATGGGCAAGGCTTAAGTCATATAAGCGTAATAGCTTGCAAATAAAGTTTTTAAGTTAGAATTGTTTTCGTTATATTTGTATCAACAAGGTTACAGAAAACGAAAACAATTCTATTCGTACATACGAATGCGAATTATTTAACGTATAATATCACAAGCTAACGCTTTTAACCAAATGAGTATGAGAAGAGAGATTTTAGGAGGAGCAGGATTATTGGTTACAACCATCGCTTTAACGTTTATCAGCTGGACAGCCAGTCCCGAAAAAGCAGCTTCCGCAGGCATTGACACCTCAGGTACCACCCTTAATGTACAGACAGCAGGTAAAGACACTGTTTCCGGGAACCTGATGGAAACAGAAACTTCAAGGTATCAAACCTATCTAAAGCGCGTATACGACCTTGCGCATCTTGCCGAGGCTGGTTTAAGTCTTCCGGTATTCGAGAAAGCCGTTACAGGCTTTTACAACCTTAAAAATTCAGGGAAGCTGAGCAAGGACAAATCCGTCCTTACCATTGCTGACTTTGACATGAGCAGTACAAAGAAACGTTTGTGGATCGTCGACCTGGACAAAGGGTCACTTCTGCTGAATACCTGGGTTGCGCACGGACAAGGAAGCGGAAACGATAAAGCTAATGCCTTTTCAAACAGGAGCAACTCGCACCAGAGCAGTTTAGGTTTTTATGTTACCGGCGAGATTTATCGCGGACAGCACGGCCGTTCCTTACGTTTGGATGGTATGGATGCAGGCTTTAACTCCAATGCCCGCAGCAGGGCCATCGTTGTACACGGCGCCGACTATGTGAGTCAGGGTACCATAAACGCGCTGGGCCGTTTGGGCCGAAGCCATGGATGTCCGGCAGTGGCACCTGAACTGACAAACAAAGTGATTGACGCCATTGAAGGGAAAACCGTTTTGTTTATCAATTCAAGTGAACAGAACTACCAGTCTAAGTATCTTGATACCCAGGCTGCAGCTCTTTTCGCCAGTGCGCAGAACCTTTCGTCCGAGGTATCCGCAGCGAGCCTGGACTAAGCCTTACGCTTTTCCTGCATCTTGCTGAGGTACGAATAGAGCACCACATCCAAGCCGTACACATCCTTACGGAACTGAACCTTGCCGCCTTCATCGGCCCAGGCTGTTTTGTAGGTCAGGTGTACAGGGACTTTTTCCGGCAGTGCAATATCTTTGGCTTCGGGGTTACCCTCATTCTGCATCTCTCTGGCGATGGTTTCATATTTAGCGCCATTGCCGAAAAGTGCCTTAGCAAGTTCCAATGGTTTTTCTACACGAACGCAACCATGGCTCACCGCACGGTTGGCCAGACTAAAAGCTGCCTTAGCCGGTGTATCGTGCAGGTACACCGAACTGCCGTTCTTGAACAGAAACTTGATTTTACCTAAAGCGTTTGCATCGCCTGGTCGTTGTTTGAAGCTATATTTAGCACCCGCCTCGGGGTCGTTCCAGTCAATTAACTCAGGATCCTCGATACGCTGACCGTTTTCATAGACGTCAATACCTTGGTTAGCAAGGTAATAAGGATCAGCCGCAGCATGCTTGGAAATTTCATTGGTGGCAATACTTTTAGGTATGTTCCATACCGGGTTTACCTGTACACTGTGTATCAAACTGGCCAATTGCGGCGTCTCGCGACTAAACGGCCGGTCTTTCTTCAAATCGTTTTCATCATACTCCCGCAATTGCGTGGGGTCAACTTCACGGCCCTCCCCTACGCAAACCTTCATGTTCAAAACAGACTTTCCGTTTTCCAGCACATCGAGCCTGAAATCAGGGATATTTACCACCACCATCTTTTTAGCATCCTCACGGTTCTTCCAGCGTAAGCGCTCCAGGTTGACCTGCAAAATACGCTTCGTTTCCTCGGCTGTCATGCCCGGCGCAGTAACCCCGCTCACCAATGCCTTTTGCAAGGTCTGATAGCCTTCATCCTTAGGCTGTATGCTGTCGAGAAAAGTTTTCAGATCATCTATCTTCCACACCCGGCTCATGGACGCGCTGTCGGGCCGCTTGGTTTCGGTAAAGTAACGTGCGTAAATGCGACGTGGACTAATAATTCCGTATTGCAAGGCGTTGCTATAGTCGATCAGGGAGTTTGCCGTAGCAAGTTCCAGTTCGGCAATGGTACGGTAGGCCTCGTCGACGGACTTAATGGCTTTTTTATCGTAAACTTTGTTCACCAAGCTGCTGATATGCGCCGCATCGAACATTTCCGGGGCAAGACCATGCTCTTCGGCTTTGCCCAGCCTTTCCGCGAATGCCTTAACGTTCTCCTCGGGCATGTGCTTCATCATCAGCACCGGATCATAATCGTTCGTCTCATAAAACGCGCTGATCAGCTTTGGATTGCGGAGACTGCCTCGTTTCTCTTCTAGCGTTTGCTTGAAGACCTGAGCGAAGGTTTCCGCTTCAACCTTTTTAAAAATCCTGTTTTTCGTTTCATCAAAGAAAACCTTTCCGATGTCTGACCGGCTCTTTTTACAGGCCTGCAGTGCGAACAGCATAAATAGCGCAAAAATAGCAGCTGTTGTTTTGTATCTTCTCATATTGTTTAAATATCCCATAGCATACCTTAAATAAAAAAGATGATGTTTTTGTTTGACCGGGATTGCAAAACAGTCTGACCTAAGTGGCCACTTGGAAGCATGTGAGTCCGCAGTGAGTCCGGGGTGAGTCCGCCTTTTCCCAGAAAAAAGGCGGACTCATGGCAGTGTCATAGTGGTAGCAAGTCGCTCTCACCTGCTTCCAGGTATGGCAATGGTCCGTATTATATTTTAATGGTGATTGTCCTCCCGGTAACGAGATGAAACTGGTAAGTTTTGTGCAGACCGTCATCGCCTACCACGATTTCTTCAACCAGGCCGGTTTTGCTGAAGGTATCTGTAACCAGATCCCCCTTTTTAACCTCATCCAGCACACTGGCCGGGGTATCTTGATTCAATCTTATCATACCGTGAAGATAAGCAAAGTATCGTATTACTGGACGAGGGTATCCGGATCTACGATGCGATCTGATGTTTCCGTATTGTCGCGGTTTAAAAAGAAAAAGAGCAAGGCGCCGATGATGAAAATAATAATCACCCAAAGCCAGAAATTACTTTTTCTTTTGGGTTGTACACTTAAATCTGCCATATGATGTGTTCTTGATGGTATAACTTCTGGAAATACGGAATTGTTTGCCCGGGACGCTCAGATATACAATTGCTGGCAGTTGGTACAGAAAAAGCTGCGCCGCCGGGTCTTACCAAGATATTCCTTATGCAGCGGAAGCTTACACCGCTTGCAGCTGCGCCTGGTATGGGCAAGCCAGTGTTTTTTTAAGGTATATTCTTTCTTCCAGCGAAGAAAATCGAAACTGTAGACCCGGGTTTGGGCCACCATTTCTGCGAGTCTATCGCCCGGTATAGCCCCCATCGTACTAAGCGGATGAATCCCTGTGCGGTACAGGACTTCGTTCTTGATGATGTTTCCCGATCCAGAAAAGATCTGCTGGTCGAGCAAGGCATCGCAGGCCAGCAGCGAAGGCCGGGCTTTGAGCTTTTCGAGTGCTGCGCCTTCGTCCCAGGCGGGCGACATTACGTCGGCCGACCAATCATAAACTTCGTTCAGATCGCCTTCTATGATGGCCAGTGAGCAGGCGTAGAAATTGATCTCTGCCTGTTCAAACTGGAGCGACAAACGCGCCGGCGTGTCTTTACGCTCGTTGATGCGATAGGTACCGAAAAGCATAAAGTGAACACGTAAGCTGAAGTCGCCGAAACAAACCAGAAAATGCTTGCCCCAACTGGCAAAGGCCCTCAAAGTTTGCCCCACCATGCGTTCTTTATCGATACTGGTGTTCCCGCTCACAGCAATAACCTTGGTTCCGTCCAGGTGGAGTTCCTGAACCAGTTCTTTCAAAATGACGATGGAGGGTCCCTCTGGCATACGGTTTAAATAAGCAATATAGAAACCGCGCTGGGAAGCTTTTGTTTTAGGGTGCTATTTGAAACGTATGGCTTTTAGCGGACTGATTCTGCTTACCAGCATAGAAGGTACGATAAGCACGAGCAGGCAGATGAGGGCGGTGGCCAGATTTAATATCACCACATCGAGGAGTTCTATCTGCATAGGTACATACGCAAGATAATACGAGGACTGATCGAGCTTAAATATATGAGTATGGTATTGGAGGAAACCGATGCCCAGACCGAGTATGTTACCAAGAACCAGTCCGATGCCCACCAGGTATAGCGCATTGTACAGGAAGATCTTCATCAGGCTGAAATTGCTCATGCCGAATGACTTTAACATACCGATCATATTGGTACGCTCCAGGATAATAATGAGCAAAGCGGTGATCATGTTGATTACCCCCACGATCATCATTAAAGCCAGAACAATGCCGGTATTTACGTCGAGCAGCGATAGCCAGGTAAATATAGCCGGAAAGTACTCCTGTACGGACTCGGATCGCAGTTTTACGTCCAGGTTTTGATAAATGGTGGCCGCGCTCTCCTGAAGTTTGCTGAAGTCTTTGAGCCGCACCTCAATGCCGCCTACCTGGTCGGGGCTCCAGTTGTTTAGCCTGCGGATCAGATTCAGATCGCCCAGCACAAAGTTCTTGTCGATCTCCTCTACGCCAATGTTGTATATGCCTACCACGGTAAAGGGTCGCCTGCGGGGCGGGTCCTGAACAAAATGCATGATAAAGTCATCCCCGGTTTTTAGCTTGAGCCTGTTGGCCGTAAACTGGGAGATCATAATTTGCCTGATGGCCTTCACACTGTCTGAAAAGTCGATCGTAGTACCGCTAACCAGATGCTTTTTGATATAGTTCCAGTTAAAGCTTTTATCGATGCCCTTGAAATTTATACCCTCTATCTCATCATTGGCCGTAATAATTCCGGGTTTTGTGGCGTATGACTGGAAATAATCAACGTTAGGGTCGTTTTTGAGACTTGTTATGGTATGCGGCGAAGGTGCAAACGGACTTAACTCAAAAGAGTTGTTGAGATCGAATTTGAATATGCGGACGTCGCCAGTGTATCCGCGTACCTTTTCCTTGATCTCCCCCTTGAACCCTTTGATAATGGCGATCGCAAGCATCATCACGGCCAGACTGAGCATTACACCGGCTATAGCAATCCGCACGATCAGCACCGAGAACGTTCGCTCTGATTTAATCGATACCCGACTGGCTATGAAATATTCTGTGTTCAACCTTTACCCATTTATTGTAACTTAGCAAAAGTGCTTAAATGATTTGATTTAACATATTTAAAATAAAAAAGGTTCAGTGATGATGGTATTTGTTTCGCAGGTTTTAGGCGGTCTGATGTTCCTGCTTTCTGTTCAGGGCTGCAACGGCGGACGCAGTGAAGAAGAAAGGAAAAATCCGACGCCAGAGCCGAAGGAAGTCGTGGCGGACGCATCGGTAACGCCAGATACAGCGCCGCAACTGAGGACCGGCGCTGAGCAAACGCAGGTCTATGTACCCTTGCTGAAAGGGAAACGTGTGGGCATGGTGGTAAACCAGACCTCGGTTATAGGGGGACAAACAACTGTAGACAGCCTTCGGGCGCTTGGGCTGAACATCGTCAAGATATTTGGGCCTGAACATGGGTTTAGAGGCAATACCAGTGCAGGTTTGAGCGTGAAAGATGAGATAGATCAGAAAACAGGTATTAAGGTGGTTTCGCTGTACGGAAAGCATCACCGCCCTACGGATGCAGACATGAGCGACCTGGATATTGTAATTTTTGATATACAGGACGTCGGCGTCCGGTTCTACACGTATATCAACACCCTGCAATATGTGATGGAAGCCTGCGCGGCTAATGATAAGGAACTGATTGTGCTGGACCGGCCAAATCCTAACGGTTACTATGTAGACGGGCCTGTTCTTGAACCGCAGCATGTAAGCGGTATAGGACTGAAGCCCATACCAATTGTGCATGGCCTTACGGTTGGTGAATATGCAGGGATGCTGAACGGGGAAGGCTGGCTCGACAACAAGCTTAAATGCAAACTCAAGGTGATTAAGGTAGAGGGCTATACGCACGACACGCCTTATGACCTCCCGGTGAAACCCTCTCCGAACCTGAATTCCCGTCAGGCGATTCTCCTTTATCCGTCAACCTGTTTGTTTGAGGGAACCTATTTAAATCATGGTCGGGGTACGCAATATCCCTTCACCGTAATAGGTTCGCCTTTCCTGAAAGGGAAATACAGCTTTTCGTTTACACCAAGAAGTATTAAAGGCATGGCTGAGACGCCCATATTCCAGGATCAGGTTTGTTACGGTTTGGACCTGAGAACTTATGATGTAGAAGAGTTCAGGCGAACACGGAAGATCAATCTGAGCTGGCTTATGGAACTGTATAAGGCCTCGCCAAACAAGCAGGATTTCTTTAACACCAAGCTGAGCAAGCAGATGGGGGTAATTGAACGTTTGGTAGGTGTTTCAGATTTCAGGCGCCAGATTATGGAAGGGAAAACAGAGGCTGAGATCAGGGCAAGCTGGGAACCGGGCCTGAGCCGGTACAAAACAATGCGAAAGAAATACTTGTTGTATCCGTAAAAGGAAACAAATGGACGAGAAACCAAAACAGAAGAACGAAAAACCGAGCAGCAACTACCGGGAGGAGGTGCCGAAAGGTAGTGTACCGGCCGATGACCAGGTGGTAAAAAAAACGGAGGACGAGGTTTATCATGCGGACGAGCCTGAGTTTAAAAATCCGGCGAAACGTAAGGAACTGGGCGAACAGCCGGTTCACCCCATTAAAAAGGCACCCAGGGATTAGGCTGCCTTCGTTTGAGCCATGGCTGTCTTTTGTGCGCGCTTCAGGAACTGCATGAGTATTTTTTCATCATGTTCCATCGCTGATACCGAGGAAGTGGGCTTGTAGTTGATCTTCTTCAGATAAGTGTCCAGTTCGCCGTGCTCAAATGCTTCGAGCAGCAGCGGATACACATAAGAGCTCTTGCAGACCGCCCTGGTGTTTCCCAGTTTAGACGCCACGCAATCGAGCACTTCTACCACGACTTTTTTCCGGGGCACTTCAGTATGGGTGACATAGCAGCGGGCCAGTTGGCGGAATGCCTCCAGGGTTCCTCCCCATGTACGGAAGTCTTTGGCTGTAAAATCGTTTTCCGTGATCTCGCGGATGTAATTGTTGATCTTTCCGGAATCTATAGCCCTGTGTTCTTTTCCTTCGGTGTAGTATTGAAATAAATCCTGACCCGGTATATCGCGACATTTTTTAACAAGTTTGGTCAGGGTGCGGTCGTTCAAGGCCAGTTCCTGCTTTACGCCTTTTTTACCCACGAAGCTTATCTTCATGGAGTTTCCATTTATTTTAACGTGCTTGTCTTTAAGCGTGCTCAGTCCGTAACTACCATAAAGCTGCTGGTAGGTTTGATTGCCCACACGTATCAGGGTTTTGATCATGAGCTGAACACAGATGGCCAGCACTTTACGTTCGTCGAACTCTTTCCTGCGGAGATCGCGTGCAATGCTCTTCCTCGCTCCGGGAAGTGCTTTACCAAACTCCAGCAACCTGAAATATTTACTGTCTGAACGCCTGGATGTCCACAAGGGGTGGTACTTATACTGCTTTCTGCCCGCCGCGTCTATACCGGTTACCTGCAGATAGGCATTTTCGGCAGGCGCAATCCAGACTTGAGTCCAGGCCGGAGGTATGACCAGGGCCTTGATACGGTCGAGCTGTTCCTGGTCTTTTATCCTTTTGCCCTCAGCATCTGTAAAAAAGAACTTCCCGGGGCGACCTTGCCGGGTAATACCCGGATTTTTATCGGACACATAGCAGAGTCCGCTCGACTTAATTTCGTCTAAGGTTTGCACCATAGGGGAGGATAATTTCGTTCAATTTTTAGTTAATTTGTATGCCGGCCTGCTTTTTAGCTCGCAGCTTAACATAAACATACGATGATGAGAATAGTTTTCATGGGAACTCCGGATTTTGCCGTCGCCTCTTTAGCTGCGCTTTTAGAGGCAGGCTTCGATATAGTGGGTGTGGTGACGGCCCCTGATAAGCCGTCGGGACGGGGGCAAAAAATACAGGAGAGCGCGGTTAAGCAGTTTGCCGTGGCGCGTGGCCTCAATGTGCTGCAACCGGTTAAGCTGAAAGACCCTGCGTTTGTGGCAGCGCTAAAAGATCTGCAGCCCGACCTTCAGGTGGTTGTTGCCTTCAGGATGCTTCCGGAAATTGTATGGAACTTGCCGCCCAGGGGCACCATCAATTTGCATGCTTCTTTATTGCCTCAATATCGCGGGGCTGCGCCGATAAACCATGCCATCATTAACGGGGAAAAAGAAAGTGGCGTAACGACTTTCTTCCTGAAACATGAGATCGACACGGGCGACTTGATCTTGTCTGAAAAAGTGGCCATCGCGGATGATGACAATGCCGGACAGCTTCATGATAAACTTATGGAGGTTGGTGCGAAACTGCTGGTGAAAACAGTGAGATCAATTGAAGAGGGCAGCTATAGTGAACAAGCACAGCTTACTTCCGATGACTTAAAGCATGCGCCGAAAATCTTTAAAGAGCATTGTTTCATCGATTGGAATCAGCCGACTGAGCAGATTTACAATCTTATAAGGGGATTGAGCCCCTACCCCACGGCATACACCATGTTAAACGGCAAAATACTTAAAGTGTTCGGTTCCGCGGTTGAGACGAAGGAAACGGGCCTGGCCCCAGGGGGTTTTCTGACTGATGGCAAAAGCTACCTGAAATTTGCCGCAAAGGATGGTTTTGTGAGGCTAACCGACGTGCAGTACGAAGGTAAAAAGCGCATGCCGGTTGACGAGTTCCTGAGAGGAATTCGCTTGTAGCGGGTATCGGATTACTTATCCGACAATTATTTCGTTGAGTTTGACGCTTAATAGCTTGGAAATTTCGTTGAAATATCGCTTTCTGCCATAGCCCATTACCCAGCGGATTCCACCTATAGCGTTGGTGATAAAAACTTCCTCAGCTTCCCGCAAGACTTCGGGATTGATCTGCGCTTCTGTTACGGCTATGTCGTTCGATTTTGCCAGTCCCATGACCACCCCCCGCATAATACCGGACACACAACCTTCTGAAAGGGCTGGTGTAAACAACTGTCCGTTA
Source organism: Pedobacter faecalis (assembly GCF_030182585.1). NCBI lineage: Bacteria > Pseudomonadati > Bacteroidota > Sphingobacteriia > Sphingobacteriales > Sphingobacteriaceae > Pedobacter > Pedobacter faecalis. Next base: position 134,891 of record NZ_JARXOW010000003.1, read on the forward strand.
TATACCACAAAGATGTTAGAGCTGATGCTTTCACATAAAAAACCTGACTGATTGAGAATAAAGGCCTCGTCGAGCCTTCGCTGCTTCTTGAAGATTCCGGCCATGACGTAGAGCAGCGAACTGCTTGTTTTTACGTTGGACAGTTTATTGACCGGCTTGGTCATCTCGTCGTATACATCGACAATAAGCCCCTTCTTGTTTAATTCGTAGCCCTCTTCTGATATGGACGCACTTTCAAGTACATAAGCCGCCTTATTGGATTCGGGCGTATACAAGCCCTCGCCATCGCGATAAACGCTAAGCCTGAACCTTGCATTCCCTTCCAATTTATTTCGCCTGGCCAGCTCTGTAACCTTGCTTTTGAGAAAATATTCGTCCATAAGCGCTGAGCCATCTATTTTGAGCGCTTTCATTCCGGCTTTGAGCCTGTCGGCATGCTGCTGGGCAAACATAAGTTTGCCGCCCAAAAGACGCATAGACTCGAAAAGGCCGTCGCCATACCTGAAGGCACGGTTTTGCGCAGTTAAGATGCTCTGTCCGGCCGGCACCAACTGATCGTTGTGCAAGATGTACTGCTGCATACTATCCATTGACTGCATTATATGCGCTATAATCTCTCCACTTGTCTAGCGCAGCACTGAAGTCGGACGGCAGCGGTGCTTCAAATTCCATGTATTTCCTGGTGGACGGATGCATGAAGCCCAGAACCTGGGCATGTAGTGCCTGACGGGGAAGGAGATCGAAGCAGTTTTGCACAAACTGCTTATACCTGGTGAAGGTAGTGCCCTTTAAGATCTTGTCGCCGCCATAATTTGCATCGTTGAACAGCGGATGTCCTATGTGTTTCATGTGTGCTCTGATTTGATGTGTACGCCCTGTCTCAAGCTGGCAGCTTATGAGGGTTACGTATCCTAAACGTTCGAGCACCGTATAATGTGTTACCGACCACTTGCCTTTTTCTTCATCGTCGTACACATCCATGATGATACGGTTTTTGGCACTGCGGCCTATATAACCTGTAACTGTCCCGTTCTCAGCAATATCGCCCCAAACGAGTGCAACATACCTCCGCGTAATGGTATGATCGTAAAATTGTTTGGCAAGCTTCGTCATGGTGATCTCGTTCTTGCTGATCAGCAGCAGGCCGGAGGTGTCTTTGTCGATCCGATGCACGAGGCCCGGCCGGCCTTCGTTGCCCGGCAGGTGCGGCAGCTGGGCAAAATGGAAAGTCAGTGCGTTGACAAGTGTGCCGGTGTAATTGTTATAGCCGGGATGCACAACCATGCCCGCCGTTTTGTTGACGATGAGCAGGTCATTGTCTTCATATACTATATCAATGGGTATATCTTCCGGGTAAACCTCCGTATCTCTGGGAGGGTGCGGAAATACGATGGATATTTCGTCGGCGGGCTTAACCTTGTAACTCGGCTTGACAGCCTGTTTGTTCACAAGCACATTTCCTGCATCGATAGCGTTCTGTATGCGGTTGCGGGAGGCATTTTCAACGCGATGCATAAGAAACTTGTCGATACGCAGCAGTGACTGTCCTTTATCAACAACAATGTTCAGATGTTCGTACAGATCCTGGTCTTCGGTCTCTTGTGCAGATATGCTTTTCATTAAATGCAAAGCTAATCTTTACGAACCATAAACGGAATGTGAAACTGGCCTATTTTTTGTGAAGCATCATATTACCTGTAATACATGCTTATGAAAAACTTTACTCAGAACGTTAAAATTATTCTTAACTTCTTCCCATATCTACTAAAACAGATTTATTTTAAAAACTGAGCTCTGCTGGGGCTGACCTCTATATCTTTGCGTCATGTGCGCAATTATACATAGCCCGTTGCAGAGACTGAGGGATGGCTCGAGGGGAAATATCCTGGTAAAAAGGGACGACCTGATCGACCCGTTTATTTCCGGAAATAAATGGCGTAAGCTAAAGTATATTCTGGAGAAGGCGGAGCTGGAAGGAAAGTCTCACCTGGTAACCTTCGGCGGCGCTTATTCCAATCATTTACTCGCTACAGCGGCTGCGGCTGCGTCAAAGGGACTAAAATGCAGCGCTTTTGTCCGCGGCGAAGAAGCTAACAATGAGATGCTGGTGCTATGCAAACTGTATGGCATGAAACTGTTGTTTACTGACAGGATGCATTATAGAGACAAAGCGCATCTTTTTAAGACGCATTTTGGAGGCGATCCTGACGCATATTTTGTAGATGAAGGCGGTGCGGGCGCGGAAGGCGCGCGAGGTTGCAGCGAGATCATCGGCGAACTGCCTGACAATATTGAACATCTGTTTTGTGCGGCCGGCACAGGCACAACGGCAGCGGGCCTGCTTAAAGGTATCCATGACCAGGGCAGGAGAACGATGCTCCATGTTGTCCCGGTATTGAGAGGGGCCAGCTTCATCAGCGATGCAATTCTGCGTTATACAGGGTCTTTGAAACAGCTGATGCTTCATGAGGATTACCACTTCGGCGGCTACGCCAAAACTACACCTGATCTGATGGCATACATCCGCTCGTTTGTTGCTGCAGAGGGGATATTGATTGACCCGGTGTACACGGCGAAAATGTTTTTTGCCATTGACGACCTCCGGATAAAGGGCAGCCTTGACAGATTGGAGTCGGTTGTGGCCCTGCATACCGGGGGACTGTTCGGTATTTTGGGGATGAAAGAAAAGCTGGCTTAAGTGGTTTACCGCAAGTGGAATAGATCATCTACGCCGAGCAGCTTACGGCTGGTAAAGCCTTCTGCATACGTTGCGCCTATAGCCTTGCCAAATTCCCTTGCCCTGGAGATAACGCTTTCCATGAATTCCGGTGAAGAGATATAGGTTGCGGGGCCCTCGAGCTCAGGATTGTGAAACTGGGTTTTAAATGCCTTTATAGCAGCGATTTTGGTGTCCATAAACGGGGTTATGTCGACAATAATATCCGGTTTGATATACCGGTCCTGTATGTACTGAAGTACCAGCGACGGCCGCCATGCAGACTGTGCTGTCCCGTCTAATGATGTTTCTATTTTGGACAGGCCGGAAAGGAAACAGGCATCATTGGCCAGATCGCCGGCACGGCCATGATCAGGATGCCGGTCATCAAGCGCATTGGTGAGCACAATTTCGGGCTGATACTTACGGATCATTTTAATGACTTCGATCTGATGCACTTCATCGTTCTTGAAAAAACCGTCGCGAAGCCTGAGGTTCTCACGGGTGTGCAAACCGAGTATCTGTGCTGAATCAAGAGCTTCCTGGTCCCTCGTCTCTGCCGTGCCTCTGGTGCCCAACTCTCCACGGGTAAAATCGACAATGCCGACTTTCTTTTGTTGTGCTATATGTTTAAGAATTGTTCCTGAGCATCCGAGCTCAGCATCGTCGGGGTGGACTGCGAGTACGAGTATATCTAATTTCATTAAAAGGTGTCTTACGAAGTATTACTGATAATAGCCCGAAGATACAATTATGGATTCAATATCGCGTTCCTGAGATGGGTCGTACGTGCTTTTTAAATTGTGGCCGACAACTCTGGCAACCGACTGATACAGGAACGCTGTAACTCCGCCCTTGGTTTCCTTCACGATATCGTAGGTCGTCCGTCCTAATTCTCGGTCGATCAATTTGGTCAGTATCTGCCCCTGGGTGATTGTAAGTTCCTTGATCTCGCGGTTAAACATGTCTTTAATTTCCTTATCACATTGTTTTACCAGCTTCTTCTGCGCTCTTTTGTCGGGCGTTACCGCAAGATCGCGTTCAAGCTGTTCGTAACGCCTTTTGGCATACAGCGCATAAGGCATTACTTTCATAACGTTATATCTGAGGCGGTTGTAGGCAACGCGCTCGGCGTTGGACCTGAAGATGCGTGTGCCGTAGATGGTTACTTCCCGAAGCGGGATCCAGGGGATCATTTCGCCGTCTACATTGGTTCCGGCTACACGGATAGTATCATTTTTACCGAGTACAGGCATTTTTACTGATATGCCACTAACCTGCGCCCGCACGGGAGCCACAGCAATAATGACAATTAACAGAACAATTAACCTATAAAATTTCATAAATTTATACCCCTGTAATGATAACGCTAATATAATCTGGCATTTGATTTTATTCTAATGTAGCAAATTATTCGCAACTAATCAAGCATCCCAACTTAACAGTAAACTGATATTTCGAATAATTATTGTACATTATAACGCAGGCTTTTGCAAAAGGTTAAATTTAGTTTATGAAAGGAAATAAAGATTGATGAAGAACGCCTTGGTGATAGATCTGGAAGCGGAAAAACAGGAGATATTAAAGAGATACCGGGCATTGCTGCGCGCCTGCAAACCTACATTGCAGCGGGGCGATAAAAAGGAGATCAGAAAAGCATTTGATATGGCCCTTGAAAGCCATAAAAACATGCGCAGGAAGTCTGGCGAGCCTTATATCTATCATCCTATTGCCGTAGCACAAATTGCCGCGGAAGAGATTGGACTGGGCACCACTTCTATCGTTTGCGCTTTGCTGCACGATGTTGTTGAGGATACGGATATAACGCTGGAGGATATTGAGCGGGAGTTTGGCAAGAAAACGGCGAAGATCATTGATGGCCTGACCAAGATTTCCGGGGTATTCGATTATAACAGTTCGCTTCAGGCTGAGAATTTCCGGAAGATGCTTCTTACGCTTGCTGACGACGTGCGCGTTATTCTGATCAAGCTGGCTGACAGGTTGCATAACATGCGTACGATGGACTTTATGCCCCGGCAGAAGCAGCTGAAGATTGCCTCGGAAACGATTTATTTGTACGCGCCATTAGCGCACCGATTGGGTTTGTATGCGATTAAGTCGGAGTTGGAGGACTTGTCCATGAAATACCTGGAACCTGACACTTACAAATATATAGCGACTCAGCTCAATGAGAAAAAGGCAGAAAGGGCGCTTTTCATAAAGCGTTTTGTGGAACCGATCAATGAGATTCTGGCTGAACAGGGATTGGTGGCCGACGTGTATGGCCGCCCGAAGTCTATTCATTCGATCTGGAACAAAATGAAGAGCAAAAATATTCCTTTCGACGAGGTGTACGATCTTTTTGCGATACGTATTATTCTGGATAGTGCTCCGGAAAGTGAAAAGGCCGACTGCTGGAAGGCTTATTCTATTGTAACGGATCTATACCGGCCCAATCCTGACCGGCTGCGCGACTGGGTATCGTCGCCCAAAGGTAACGGATACGAATCTCTGCATACCACAGTCATGGGACCTAAGGGTCAGTGGGTGGAGATTCAGATCCGTACGAAACGGATGAACGAAATTGCCGAGAAGGGTTTTGCTGCGCACTGGAAATACAAAGAATCGAGTAATGACAACGGGCTCGACCAATGGATTATGAAGGTCCGGGAGATGCTAAATAATCCGGAGTCGAATGCGCTGGATTTCCTGGACGACTTCAAGATGAACCTGTTCTCTGACGAGATATTCATCTTCACGCCGAAAGGGGCGCTCATCCAGCTTCCGCTGGGCGCTACAGCCTTGGACTTTGCTTTTGAAATACATACTGATGTGGGTGCAAAGTGTATAGGCGCAAAAGTGAACCATAAGCTGGTGCCTCTCTCCTATAAGTTGCAGAACGGCGATCAGGTGGAGATTATCACTTCCGGCAAGCAGATGCCTAAGGAAGACTGGCTGAATATTGTGGTTACCGCCAAAGCGAAGTCCAAGATCAAGTCATCATTGAAGGAAGAGAAAAGGAAAATTGCAGAAACGGGCAAGGAAATCCTTGAACGGAAACTGAAATCGCTCAAGATCACCTACAGCACAGACAACCTGAACAAGATTGCCTATTTCTTTAAGTTGCCGTCTACACAGGATTTATTTATAGCGGTGGCGAACGGGAAGATAGAGGTTAAGGATCTACGCGAATATCAGGCGAGCGAGAAAGAACTTGAAAGCCGGGTGACAGAGAAATCAGAGCATCAGCAGATTGAAACAATATTAAGCAAGGTTAAAAGCCCGGAATCTGACACCTTACTGATCGGTGAAGACCTGCAAAAAATTGATTATACCCTTGCGGCTTGCTGTAACCCAATTCCGGGTGATGACGTATTTGGCTTTGTGACGGTTAACGAGGGGATTAAAATTCATAGGACAAGTTGCCCGAATGCAGCACAGCTGATGTCGAATTATGGATATAGGGTCGTAAAGGCGAAATGGAACAAGCAGCAGGAACTGACTTTCCTGACCGGACTGCATATTATTGGTATTGACGATGTGGGGCTGATCAATAACATCACCAAAGTAATTTCGAACGATTTTAAGGTCAATATGCGTTCTATAACCGTGGATACCGATAACGGGATATTTGACGGTTCGATCATGGTGTTCGTGCATGACAAGGAACACCTGGATAACCTGATCGAAAACCTGTTACGGGTAAAAGGGGTAACGGGAGTAACGCGGTTTGACGCCTAAAATTCCGGACAAATATTAGCGTTTTATTTAAAAAGTGGTACCTTTGAAGGAGTTGAAATTTATGTCTACAAACCATAACAGCGAGCTGGTAAGAAAAATATTCGAAGCTTACCTCGAGAATAAAAGCCTTAGAAAAACGCCTGAACGTTTTGCTATCCTTGAAGAGATTTATTCGCGGGATGATCACTTCGATGTAGAAACCCTGTATATCCACATGAAGAATCAGAAATATCGTGTGAGCAGGGCTACGGTTTACAATACCCTTGAACTGCTCGTGTCATGTGACCTGGTCACCAAGCATCAGTTTGGTAAAAATATGGCGCAGTTTGAAAAGTCTTACGGATATCATCAGCACGACCATATCATTTGCATCGATTGTGGCAAAGTGGTTGAGTTCTGTGATCCGAGGATCCACCAGATTCAAACTATGGTTGGCGATTTGTTAAAATTTGATATAAAACACCATTCACTGAACCTGTATGGTATTTGTTTCGATTGTTCTGCAAAGGCCGCGATGAATGTCCAGAATGCTGACGTGAAAAATGCAAGTTAAACTATCCAATTATATATATTCTAGTTTTTAAATTTAAGTAATGACGCAAGTAGATGTGCTTCTTGGCCTGCAATGGGGCGACGAAGGCAAAGGTAAGATTGTTGATGTATTAAGTCCGCAATATGATTTGATCGCTCGTTTCCAAGGTGGACCAAACGCTGGCCATACGCTGGAATTTGATGGTAAAAAATTTGTATTAAATACCATTCCATCTGGTATTTTCAATGAAAAAACCATGAATCTGATCGGCAACGGCGTTGTTATTGATCCCATTATCTTAAAGAAGGAACTTGACAAGTTAAAGGATGCCGGACATGACCCGGTAGCCAAAGGTAAGCTTGTAATTGCGCGGAAAGCGCACCTTATATTGCCTACTCACCAGCTTCTTGATGCGGCTAACGAGCAGAAAATGGGCAAAAATAAAATAGGTTCGACCTTGAAAGGCATAGGCCCTACTTATATGGACAAAACCGGAAGAAACGGGCTTAGGGTTGGTGATACTACCCTGCCGGATTTCAGGGAGCGCTATGACAGGCTTGTAGAAAAGCATAAAGAAATGCTTGCTCACTATGATTTCCAATATGACCTGAGTGAAAAAGAAGCCGCGTTTTTTGAAGCTATTGAGTTTATTAAACAGATACCTCATGTAGACAGCGAGCATTACGTAAATGGTTACTTGAGAGAGGGCAAAACTGTATTGGCTGAAGGCGCACAAGGTACCTTGCTTGATGTGGATTTTGGATCGTATCCATTTGTGACATCGTCTAACACAACAACCGCAGGTGCCTGTACTGGCTTGGGTATTGCGCCTAACAGTATTGGTCATGTTTACGGTATCTTTAAGGCGTACTGTACGCGTGTAGGCGGGGGACCTTTTCCAACCGAACTTGATGATGAAACCGGCGAGACCTTACGCAGTGTAGGCCACGAGTTCGGTGCTACTACCGGGAGAGCACGTCGTTGTGGATGGATTGATTTGCCGGCGTTGAAGTATGCAATTATGCTAAATGGCGTAACGGAATTGATCATGATGAAGGCCGATGTTCTTGACGGCTTCGAGAAAATCTATGTTTGTACGCATTATGAACATGATGGACAGGTTATCGATTATATGCCTTATGACATCACCTCGATTAAACCTGTACCTGTATTAAAGGAAATCGACGGTTGGAAAACCGATGTAACGTCGATTACCTCAGTGGATGAAATACCAGCGAAATTGTCGGAGTATATCAGCTATCTGGAGCGTGAACTCGCGGTACCGATCCGGTTCCTTTCCGTGGGGCCTGACCGGAAACAGACCCTGCAATTGACATAAGTGATAAAGAGCGGCTATGCCGCTTTTATTATTTAGTATATTCATTTAAATCGGATGAGTCCAGAGGATTTCCTGTCGTTTAAACAAAAAGCGCTGCAATGGGCGTCGACTTTTGACGTTTGCTGTTGCCTCGACTCGAATGGTTATGAGGACAGGTTCGGAAACTACGAGTTTATGCTTGCCGCCGGAGCAAGCCGAAGTGTTGAGGCGCAGGCAGGCAATGCTTTTGACACGTTAAAGCATTTCTACAGCAAAGATAAGCCTTGGATGTTCGGCCTGTTTGGGTACGACCTTAAAAACGAAACCGAACGCCTTCGGTCCGAAAATATAGACGGTCTTGAATTTCCTGACTTGTTTTTTTTCGTTCCCGAATATCTGATCATCGCTTGTGGGACGAAGATTGAAGTCGTGATCGGAGAAACGCACATTCTCAAAGAAATTGACAGACAGGAAACGTTCCAGACGCCTGATGTCGCAATACAATTCCAGCATAGAATGTCAAGACAGGCCTACCTTGATATTGTATGTAAGCTGAAAAACCATATATCGCGAGGTGACGTATACGAGATCAACTTTTGCCAGGAGTTCTTCGCTGAAAATGCTTATATAGATCCGGTGGCTGTCTACCGCCAGCTTAATGCCATATCCCCCACTCCATTTTCAGGCTTTTTGAAGATACGGGAAAAGTATATACTGTGCGCTAGTCCGGAAAGGTTTCTCTGTAAACAAGGGGAGCTTCTGGTCTCGCAACCTATTAAAGGAACGGCCCCTCGCGCTACAAACACGCTTGAAGATCAGCTGATTCGGGAGCGATTAAAGACCGACATGAAAGAGCAGACTGAAAATGTGATGATCGTTGATCTGGTGAGAAATGATTTGACGAGATCTGCTAAAAAAGGTACAGTTAAAGTAGAGGAACTCTTTGGCATCTACGCTTTCCCGCAGGTTTATCAAATGATTTCCACGGTGACCTGCGAAAAGGATGCTGAAGTGGATCTGATCGACGTGATTAAAAATGCTTTTCCAATGGGCTCGATGACCGGCGCGCCAAAAGTAAGTGCCTTGAAATTGTCTGAAGAATATGAACGCAGTAAGCGAGGTGCTTATTCCGGCGCGCTAGGGTATTTTACTCCCTCTGGAAACTTCGATTTTAATGTGGTGATCAGAAGTATTTTGTACAACGAAACTAAACATTATGTCTCTTTTCAGGTTGGCAGCGCAATAACGCATACTGCTGTCGCTGAGAACGAATATGAAGAATGCCTTTTGAAGGCCTCTGCGATCATGGCTGTGCTTAACAACAAAAAAACCGCTGTGAACAGCGGTCTTGAATCTATCGGATAGGTTTCCCTGTTGTAGAGTTGTAATATCGTTGTGCCTCTGGTAGAGCTCGCTGGATTTGAGCAATACGTGTAGCATCACTTGGGTGTGTACTTAAAAACTCAGGTGGTTTCTGGCTTCCCTGTGAGGCGCTGGACATTCTTTGCCAGAAGGATGTGGCATTTTGCGGATTGTATCCTGCCATTGCCATAAATATGAGACCTAATCTGTCTGCCTCCAATTCCTGATTTCGCGAGTATTTTAACATCGCAATTGGAGCTCCAACGCCGTACAGGGTGTTAAAAACAGATTGACTGCGTGGATTTCTGGACAAGGCCACGTTTCCGGCGACACCTATGCCCTGCGACACCATTTCCTGAGACATACGTTCGGCGCTGTGGCCTGCTATTGCGTGAGCGATTTCATGCCCTAAAACCGTTGCCAGGCCAGCATCATCCTGCGTGACAGGCAGTATTCCGGTATAAACCACAATTTTTCCGCCGGGCATGCACCATGCGTTCAGCTCCTTACTCTGAACAACATTCACTTCCCACTTATAGTCGGCAATCAGGTCTCCGTAATTGTTGTTGTTCATATAATTCTTCACAGAAGCAATTAGCTTGTTGCCTACATTCTTAACCCGCTGCGCCTGAGCGTTATTACTGGGCAGAACCGCACTTTTGTTTTCTGTAAGAAACTCGCTGTAAGCTTGAAATGCCATTGGCAACACCTGATCGTTACTCACCAGGTTTAACCTGCTTCTGCCAGTCAAGGGTACCGTAGAACAAGATGATAGGGCCAGCGCAACCGCAACTGATCCTGTAAGTAATATCCTTCTCATGATTTAGAATTAAATTTTTCCTTTTTTAAAGAGGTATACTTTCGATTCCTTGCCTTTAAGCAGCCGTTCGAGATTTTTCTGGTGGGTAACCAGGACCAGTATGCAGACACACATCCCATATAAAACTTCCGACTTTATAGAAGAATGCAGAATAAATACAATGCTTAAAGGGAATGTAAACCCTGCACATATGGAGCTTAGTGATACGTACTTCGTAACCAGCAACACGACAACAAAGACAAGAACACAAAGCATAGCCGCCTGGAAGTTTACTGCCAAAATCATTCCAAAAAGCGTGGCAACGCCCTTACCACCCCTAAACCCGGCGAAAACAGGAAAAAGATGGCCCATAACAGCGGTGACGCCAAGTGCCAGCTGGTAATTGATAAACTGTGAAGAGTTTTGCGGCCCGGTAACAGAGAGCCCTATAAAATAAGCCAGTTGGGTTGCTGTAAAACCTTTAGCTATATCGATGATCATCACGGCAAGTCCTGCCTTTTTTCCCAGTACCCGGAAAGTGTTTGTCGCCCCGGCATTCCCACTTCCGTATTCCCTTACATCCACGCCATAGAATGCCTGTCCGAGCCAGACTGCCGTGGGTATGGATCCTAAAAGATAGGCAAAGAGAACCGCGAAAATCGAGTACACCGATATCATATCCTTAAAAAGCTTTTAGACTCAGGTCAAGACTTTTTACAGAATGAGTGAGCGCACCCATGGATATATAATCGACGCCACAAGCGGCGTAAGCCACCAGGTTGTCTCTGGTGATGCCACCTGATGCTTCGGTTATATAACGTCCGCCGATCAGGTTAACAGCTTCTGTCAGGTCGGCATAATTAAAGTTGTCTAACATGATCCTGTCTACAGAGCCTGTCGCTAAAACTTCCGACAGCTCCATAAGGTTTCTCACCTCAATCTCGATCTCCAGTTGCTTTTTATGATTGCTTAAATAGTCGTTTGCCGACTCAATTGCGTTTTTGATACCTCCGGCAAAATCAACATGGTTGTCTTTGATGAGAATCATATCGTATAAGCCCGTACGGTGATTAACACCCCCTCCGATACGTACTGCCCACTTCTCGAAGTAGCGGAATCCAGGCGTCGTTTTGCGCGTATCTAATAGCTTGGTTTTGTAGGGTTCGAGAAGGTTGACGAGGTCGCGGGTTATGGTTGCTATCCCGCTCATGCGTTGCATGCAGTTCAACACCAACCGTTCTGAAAGTAAGATGGACTGCACATTTCCGGAAACGACCAAAACAACATCACCTTCTGCAACCTTGTCTCCATCCTTAGCGTACGCTTCAACGATCAACTGCTCGTCTACTGCGTGGAATATGCTTAGCGCGAGTTCGACTCCTGCTATGACCCCACTTTCTTTCACAAGCAGTTTTGCTCTGCCTTGTGTATTCCCCGGAATTGTTGCTAGTGAGGTATGATCACCATCTCCCTGATCTTCTGAAATAGCGTGTCTTACGAACTGATCTATGATTTGCTTATCCAAAACTTAAATTTATTCCAAAAATAGCATTTTAGAACTACTTCTCGGCCTCAATTCGCAATTCGGTGATAAAAAACGAAGCGGCGATTTTCTTCATTGTAACAGATACCCTGAAATTTCCGCTTTTTGTTGCAAGCGAGAAAGCTCCGTATCTGTAATTAGGATTTGTATCAAGGCGGTGTATAACCGCTGCCTTGACAGGAGGATGCTTAGAAAAGAAACTTCTCAATATTTGTTCTGCCTGTGCTTTTGCATACACATCTTCTTCGTCAATCACGCTTAATTCCACTGATGAGGTAAATGAGGATGCGATGTCTTTGGAATTACCCGCTTTGAGCTGATTCGATAGATTATCTAAAATATCGACCTGTACCGCATTGCCTGAAACAACGCTGTAAGAGAGCAGGAGTATGGATAAAAGGTACTTGATCATATCATTAGCTAATGTCAGAATTCGCACACAAACTATGCCACAGGTGTCCGAACTTGCGAATTTGCTTCGAAAGAACATATCTATGCCCTATATTTGCCATTCCACAGATTTTAAACTTGTGCTAATGAATACTAATAAAAAGGTCGTGCTTCTAATCCTGGATGGATGGGGATATGGAAAAAGAGATCATTCTGACGCAGCTTTTGTTGCAAATACACCGTTCTTTGACAGTTTGCAGGAGAAATATCCTCATTCCAAATTGGAAGCCTCAGGAGAAGCGGTTGGCTTGCCTGCAGGACAGATGGGTAATTCTGAAGTAGGTCATATGAACTTGGGCGCGGGCAGAATTGTGTACCAGGAACTGGGCAGAATTAATAAGGCTATAAGCGACAGAACATTGCACGCTAATGAGGTTTTATTGGATGCATTCCATTATGCCAAGGTAAACAACAAGGCTGTTCATTTTATTGGTTTGTTGTCAGATGGAGGAGTACATGCTCATATTAACCATCTTAAAGCGCTTTGTGACGCTGCTGACGAGCAGCATCTTGAAAACGTTTTTATCCATGCGTTCCTGGATGGCAGAGATACTGACCCTAACTCGGGAAAGGGCTTCGTTACGGATCTTTCCGAGCATTTGTCTCAGAGGAATTCGAATGCGAAACTTGCGAGTGTAGTGGGTCGCTACTTCGCGATGGACCGGGACAACCGCTGGGAGCGAATCCGTATTGCCTATGATATGCTTACAAAGGGCATCGGCCAACACACTAATGACGTGCTTGGTGCTATTACTGCCTCATACGAAAAGGGCGTAACAGATGAATTTGTACAACCAATAGTTATAACAGCACCTGATTTGCGTCCGGTTGCCACCATCCAGCCCGACGATGTGGTGATTTGTTTTAATTACAGAACAGACCGTGGCCGCGAAATTACTTCGGCGCTTTGTCAGACAGATTATCCTGACTTTGACATGCATTGTATGAAGCTGCATTATGTAACGATGACGAGTTACGATGAGAGCTTCAGGAACGTTAATGTTATTTTTAGAAAAGACGACCTCTCGCTTACACTGGGCGAAGTTTTGGAGCAAAACCAAAAACGGCAGATCCGCATTGCTGAAACGGAAAAATATCCTCACGTTACGTTCTTTTTCTCGGGCGGACGTGAAAAAGAGTTTGACGGAGAGAAGCGTATCCTTATTCCCTCTCCGAAGGTGGCTACCTACGACCTGCAACCTGAGATGAGCGCAGATGGAATTGCTGATGCAATTTGCCTAGAGCTGGTGACTGGCTGGCCTGATTTCGTTTGCCTGAATTTTGCAAATCCGGATATGGTAGGTCACACAGGTGTTTTTGAAGCTGTGGTAAAGGCGGTAGAAACTGCAGACCGTTGTATGGAGCGCGTGGTGACAACAGGCGTTGCGCATGGGTATTCTTTCATCATTTTAGCCGATCATGGCAATTCTGAATTTATGGTTAACGAGGATGGCTCTGTAAACACCGCCCATACTACTAATTTGGTGCCTTGTATCTTAATTGATGGTGATTACCATTCAGTTGCGGACGGAAAATTAGGCGACATCGCGCCCACCGTTCTGAAAATTATGGGTATTCCCAAGCCTGAAGTAATGACCGGGACCAGTCTTGTTTAATGAAGCCTGCTTCCAAAATACTTTGTTTACTGATTATTACCTTATCTGCTTGTACCAGCGAACCGAAAGAGGTATTAAGAGGCGAGTATTTCGACCTAGCGGGTTATCTGCATAAAGAGGCCAGGCAATTATCATCAACCGTACGGAGAGCCAAAAAAACCGTAGGTATTGATGGTAGCTATGAGACAAAGGAATTGCGAATCACAGATTGGGAAGAGGAGCTTGCCCCTTTCATCGATGCCGACATTAATAAGGCTGCATGGAGGGGAAAGTTTAGGGAAGTTAAGGATAAGAATAAGGTTTCTTACGTGTCGGAAGATACAAAAATACCGGTTAAGGAGCTTTCAGTTTCGTTCGAAAACAATGCGATAGATGCGATTTCTGTGGTACTTAAAACGGATAATATATTGTATTCATCGTACGACAGCCTGCGGTTCTTCCCCGATAGTCTCTATGAGATCAGACGGGTTCAAAAAATTAACATGCTGGGAGAAAAAGTTTACACGGTTCGCGCCTCCTTAAAAAAAAGCAAAGCGGAATAATTGCTATTTTAAACTGGCTATTTGTGCCTTTACGTAATCTACCAGTGAAACGATGTCTTTACGTTGAGGCTGGATCAGGAGGATTTTATTAAAGTCAGAAATTGAGTTATTAAACAAGGCAAGGCATCCTGCTTTGTCGGACGACCGCTTGATCTTGTAGGACTTATAAATTGCATAGTCTTTATAGGCAAGTCCCCTGTTTTGAAGAAGTTGCGGATCTTCTTCTCCGTTTATTTCTATTGCTTTGCTGAAATCTTTTATAGACGCCAGATAGAAGCCTTCCCGCAATTGATTCGAGGACTCTTTAGGGTCGTTTGCGACGTTTAGCCGTGCTTTGCCACGATAGTAGTACGCGGAATAATCGCTTGGCTTTACATTGATAAACCGGGAATATGCGGATATGGCGTGATCAAAGTTGCCACATTGATAATACGAGTAACCAAGCATTTTTAAAATGTTAGCATTGCTGGGGTCTTTTGCCTCCGCCTTTTCCAGCTGCGTTACCGCTGCCTTATAGTCGCCCTTCAACATGGCGCGCATTGCTAATCTATCGTAATTATTCGCTTGACTGAGGGCAGCACTGCTGGAACTTAGCAGAAGTATAAACACAGCCAGTTTTAAATGATTCATCTTTTTATGTTAAAAACTATCCCACATGTACAAGCAAAGTTATAATTATTTGCGACTTTTCCTTTGCCTCTTCAATGTTATAACGGCAATTGGAGGGAATTATGACTGACGATAAGTTAATAGCTGACTTTTTATCCGATAATTATACGTATCCCCTTTTTGGCATAGGAGTTGAAATCCTGTAATGGGCAGCGGAGACTACTGTTTTAATAAGACGGGGCTGTCACAATGTCGTTTTTAAATTTTAGAGGACCCATTAATGAGCATACTGGACCAATTTGACTTTTCCCAAGCATTACCTATTATAAATGAAGATACGGAATTTTTCCCCCTTATGTCGCAACAGGATGAAGACGACATGAACAATGAGGAGACGCCCGATATCTTACCAATTCTGCCTTTGAGAAATACCGTGCTGTTTCCCGGCGTGGTTATCCCTATCACGGTGGGGAGAGATAAATCTATAAAACTTATCAGGGAAGCTTACAAGGGTGACAGGACGATTGGCGTAGTGTCTCAGCGCGATACAACAATTGAGGATCCAACCTTTGAGCAATTGAATACGGTGGGCACCGTAGCCCACATTATAAAGATGTTGCAAATGCCTGATGGCAATACGACAGTAATCATTCAGGGCAAGCAACGGTTTCGCCTGGTAGAACCGGTGCAACTTGAACCATATATAAAAGTCACCATCAGCCGCTTCCAGGAATCGAAGCCGAAGGAGGACAAAGAGTTTAAGGCGCTCGTGGCATCGATTAAAGAGATGTCTGCACAGATCATTCAGCTTTCACCTAATATTCCGAGCGAAGCGGGCATTGCGCTGAAAAACATTGAAAGCACTTCATTTCTGATCAATTTCATATCCTCCAACATGAACGCCGATGTTTCGGACAAACAGAAAATGCTTGAGATGGGTAACCTTCGGGAACGTGCGACGATGGTGATGGAATTGCTTACTCTTGAGTTGCAGATGCTGGAACTCAAAAATCAGATTCAATCAAAAGTACGTACTGATCTGGATAAGCAACAAAGGGATTATTTTTTAAATCAGCAGCTAAAAACCATACAGGAGGAACTTGGGGGAAACTCATCAGATCTGGAGTTTGAGGCCCTTCAGGCACGGGCTAAGAAAAAGAAATGGGCTGCACCAGTGGGGCAACACTTTAATAAAGAGCTCGAAAAACTAGGCCGGATGAATCCTGCAGCTCCGGATTACTCGGTCACTTTAAATTATCTTGAATTATTACTGGATTTGCCCTGGAACGATTTCACCAAAGATAATTTCGACTTGAAACGGGCTCAGCGCATCCTTGACAAAGATCATTTCGGGCTGGAAAAGGTAAAGAAGAGAATTATAGAGTATTTGGCGGTACTTAAATTGAAACGGGATATGAAAGCGCCGATCATTTGCCTTGTGGGCCCTCCGGGAGTTGGAAAGACTTCTCTGGGAAAGTCTATCGCTAAAGCGCTTAACAGAAAATATGTGAGAATGGCACTAGGTGGCGTGCGCGATGAAGCGGAGATACGTGGCCATAGGAAAACCTATATCGGAGCGATGCCTGGACGCATTATCCAATCGATAAAGAAGGCCGGAGCAGCTAATCCTGTGTTTGTGCTGGACGAAATAGACAAGGTTGGATCCGACTTTCGGGGCGACCCTTCTTCTGCATTGCTTGAGGTTCTGGATCCTGAGCAAAATGCTGCGTTTAACGATCATTATGTCGAGACCGAATATGACCTGTCTAACGTTTTGTTTATCGCTACGGCCAACTCGTTAAGCTCTATTCAGCCTGCATTACTGGATCGTATGGAGATCATTGAGGTAAATGGCTATACCATTGAAGAGAAAGTGCAGATTGCAAAAAAATATCTTTTGCCTAAGCAGAAAGAGCAGCACGGCATACAGACTAAGGATATAGTCCTTAAAAATTCACTTATTGAGCGGGTTATTGAGGATTATACCCGGGAGTCGGGTGTCCGTGGACTGGAAAAGAAGATTGGCGCTCTTGTTCGCGGGGTTGCAACAAAGATTGCTATGGAGGAGAAGTACGACCCGTCCCTGACAATAAGTGATGTGGAAAGGATCTTAGGCGCGCCTGTTTACGATAAAGACCTTTACGAAGGTAATGAAGTAGCCGGGGTGGTGACCGGCCTGGCCTGGACACAAGTAGGCGGAGATATTTTGTATATCGAAGCAAGCCTGAGCCCGGGTAAAGGTAAACTCACTTTAACGGGTAACCTGGGTGATGTAATGAAAGAATCTGCCATCATAGCCTTAGCCTACTTACGTGCACACGCCAGGCTTTTTGATATAGACTACAGATTGTTTGACCACTGGGACGTACATGTGCACGTACCGGCGGGGGCAACTCCGAAAGATGGCCCGTCGGCCGGGATCACCATGCTTACTGCGCTTACCTCTGCTTTTACGCAGCGTAAGGTAAAACCGAACCTGGCTATGACAGGCGAGATAACGCTGAGAGGAAAGGTTTTGCCCGTTGGTGGTATCAAGGAGAAAATCCTGGCGGCAAAACGCGCGAACATAAAAGATGTCATTTTATGTGTTTCTAACCGGAAGGATATTTTGGAAATTAAAGAGGATTATATCAAAGACCTGAATTTTCAATATGTAACGGATATGCGGGAGGTAATTAATCTGGCCCTCACTAAGGAGAAAGTAAAAAATCCGCAGGATTTGAGTATTATTGCGCTGGACCAGCCTGCTATTAACCTACCATAAATATGGGTGTACGGAATAAAAAATATGATGATTAAAACCGGGTTCTCTGTTTTTTTATTACTGATACAGGCGGCGTACTGCTATTCCCAGTCTTACAGGAATGAGTTCGGGTTTCGCAGCGAAAATGATTCTTACCTCGGACAAGGCTCCGACCGTTATTACACCAATGGACTATTTCTGTATTATCGCCACGCCGGGAATCCGGAAAAACTGAATGAGAACGTAGAAAAGAAAGTCTTTGAAATTACGGCAGGACAGCGTATATATAACCCGTTTTCCGGATATGCGCCAGATCCGGCTAAACATGACCGTCCTTTCGCTGGCTATCTATACGCTGGAGCTGCTCTTCACTGGTTGTATGCAGCAGAATCGTCTTTAAAAGCATCAGTGGAAGTCGGCACCATCGGACCAAACTCATTGGGAGAAGATGGGCAGGATCTTCTGCACCGGACAATTGGCTTCTATCGTTTATCAGGATGGGATTATCAGATCAGTAACGAAGCGACTGTCAATCTGGCTGCGCGGTACACCCGTTTGCTGCACAGGGCAGCGAATCAGCATACCGACTTTTTGCTGGATGGGTATGTAAATGCAGGCACACTCCGTAATGACGCAGCGGCAGCGATTGTTTTTAGAGCCGGCAGGATTAATCAATTGTTTAATTCAGGTTATAACGATGCCGTTGTTGGTGAATCCGGAACAACGAAACTCACAAATAGGGAGTTATATTTTTATGCTAAACCGCAGCTGAATTATGTCGTATTCGACGCCACTGTGCAAGGTGGCATTTTTAATAATGACAGCCCCGTTGTTTTTGACGTTGAACCACTGGTATTTACGCAGCAGCTGGGTTTTAGCTATAATTCGCCGCGATTTACGTTTGACTTCAGTGTTTTCTTTAAAACGAAGGAGATTGAAAGCACGGCAAAGGCCCACCAATATGGCGCTGTGTCTGCTTCATACCGGTTTAATTAGAAGTATTTTGCATGAGAACGAACCTTATCATTGCTATTGATGGATATTCGTCTTGCGGTAAAAGCACCTTAGCCAAGGCGTTAGCAAAACGACTTAATTTTATTTATATCGACAGCGGGGCGATGTACCGTGCCGTTACACTGTTCTTTTTGAGGAACAATGTCGACGTTGCCGACTTAGCACAGGTACAGAACGCGCTCGGGGAAATTGAGATCAACTTTCATTCTCGGGATTATGATTCGCATATCTCGTTGAACGGAGAAGACGTTTCCGAAGAAATCCGCGGCATGCGTGTTTCTGAAAGTGTTAGCGAAGTCTCAGCGCATAAAGCTGTGCGAAACGAAATGGTGAAGCAGCAACAGCGGATGGGAAAATTTAAGAATGTTGTGATGGACGGGCGTGATATTGGAACCACCGTATTCCCAGATGCGCAACTTAAGCTCTTTATGACAGCCGACCCAAAGGTGAGAGCGGAACGAAGGTATCGAGAAATGCAGGCCAAAGGCGACACGGAGACTACACTGGAGGAGGTATTTGAAAATCTTGCGCACCGCGATTATGCAGATACAACGAGGGCAGAAAGTCCGCTTACACGAGCTCAGGATGCTGTTATTCTGGACAACACCACAATGACTGAAAAAGAACAGCTTGAATTTGCGTTAGAAGAGGTACACAAGCATTTTCCGGTTTAATATCTAAGTAGTATTAATCACTTCCGCTTTTTTTTGCAAAGCTTTAGTTACACAGCTGCAACCGGTTTAAACATTACATTTCGATGGTTTATCTCTAGCAGTCTATAGATAATTTCGCGTTCTAATTTAGAATCTCAAAAACTGCAATTGATGAAAAATTTAAATTTCTGTCTATCACTGAGTATTCCGGCGCTACTACTTTTGGCCAGTTGCGGCAATAGCGGTCAGGACAAAGGTGATGCGAAAGCTGGTTCTCTCCCCTCCTATCCGGTATTTTCTGTGGAAGCGAAGTCCACTTCCTTAGAGACAGAATATCCAGCTACACTGGAAGGTGTGCAAAATGTGGATATCAGGGCCAAGGTAGACGGCTTTATCGACAAGATTTACATCGACGAGGGCGCGACAGTCAAGAAAGGACAGTTACTCTTCTCGATTAATGCGCCCCAATATGAACAGACTGTCCGAACTGCCGGAGCAGCAATCAGCAGTGCAGAGGCTGACGTTAACGCGGCGCAACTACAGGTTAACAAGACAAAGCCTCTGGTTGAGAAAGATATCATAAGTAAATATGATCTGGAAGCTGCGCAACTCACGCTACAAAGTAGACGGGCAGCCCTGGCCCGGGCGAAAGCAGAGTTGGCAAATGCAAAAACAAACTTAAGTTACACAAAGATATTGAGCCCCGTAAGCGGGGTGGTGGGGAGCATCCCATTTAAAGAAGGCAGTCTTGTAGGTCCCTCAAATAGTCAGCCTCTCACAACGGTTTCAGATATTTCCAGAATCTATGCCTATTTCTCCATGAATGAGAAGCAGCTCCTGGACTTTACACGCGACACTAAGGGTACGAGTGTTGAAAGCAAGATTAGAAGCATCCCCCCTGTTACCTTAACCCTGGCAGACGGAACAACTTTCCCTGAAACCGGCAAAATTGAATCTATTAACGGGTTGATAAACACAGGTACCGGATCGGCCAGTCTGAGGGCGACTTTCAGTAACCAGGCAATGCTATTAAAAACAGGCGGCAGTGCCTCTGTACGCATTCCAAAGCATCTTGAAAACGCCATATTGGTTCCGCAGAAATCGACTATGGATTTACAGGGTAAGAAGTTCGTTTATCTGGTAGATGCAAAGGGAACTGTAACACAAACGGAAATCGAGATCATGGAGGTTACCAGTGGTGACTTCTATGTGGTTACAAAGGGACTTAAACCTGGCGACCACCTGGTGCTGGAAGGTTTCCAGTCTCTTAAGAACGGCGCTCAGATTAAACCAGAGATGCAGAATTCGGACGTGGTGTACACCGGAATTTAGAAGTAATTATGTTTAGAAAATTTATTGAACGACCGGTACTTTCTACAGTTATATCTGTTATCATCGTAATTCTGGGCATACTGGGCCTAATCACCCTTCCTGTTTCCCAATATCCAGAGATTGCCCCCCCTACCGTTCAGGTTTCAGCTTCATATCAGGGTGCAAACGCCGACGTGGTAATGAACAGCGTGGTAATCCCGCTTGAGGAACAGATTAATGGCGTAGAGGATATGACTTATATGACCTCTACCGCTGGAAATGACGGGACCGCAACAATCACGATTAATTTCAAACTGGGAACCAATCCTGATTTAGCAGCGGTAAACGTGCAGAATCGTGTATCGCGAGCGGCGAGCCTGCTACCCGCAGAAGTGACCAGGGCCGGAGTGGTGACTGCCAAAAGACAGGCCAGCAATGTGCTTATCTTCGGGATATACTGCGACAATGATTCTTATGACCAGAAATTTCTGCAGAACTATGCAAACATTAACCTTATACCGCAAATAAAACGGATCAATGGTGTCGGCGATGCAAGTGCTTTTGGATTAATGGATTATAGTATGCGTATCTGGCTTAAACCGGATGTAATGGCTACTTACGGTCTCGTTCCAAATGACATCAGTGCGGCACTTGCCGAGCAAAACGTAGAAGCGGCGCCGGGACAACTAGGCGAACAGGGAAATGAATCTTTTCAATATATACTAAAGTACTCCGGCCGGCTAAAAACTGAGACGGAATTTAGTAATATCATTATCCGTACTGCGGATAATGGTCAGGTATTGAGATTACGTGATGTGGCCCGTATTGAATTGGGCGCGCAAAGTTACGCCAGTTCCGTACGGTTTAACGGTAAGCCCGCCCTGGGTGTTGCCATTAACCAGACAGCTGGATCAAACGCTAAAGAGGTTATTGAAGGATCGCTTAAGGTGCTTGAAAATGCTTCGACAAGCTTCCCGCCAGGCATTCACTATACCGCGCTTATTAATATTAATGACTTTCTCGACGCTTCTATCGAAAAGGTGATTCACACATTAGTGGAAGCGTTTATTCTCGTTTTCCTTGTGGTTTTTGTCTTTCTTCAGGATTTAAGGTCGACACTTATACCAGCCATAAGTGTTCCTGTTGCAATTATTGGTACGTTCTTTTTCCTAAATCTTTTCGGTTTTACCATCAATCTTCTGACGCTGTTTGCACTGGTGCTGGCAATCGGTATTGTAGTGGATGATGCGATTGTGGTGGTGGAAGCAGTGCACGCCAAACTTGATAGCGGCTATAAATCGGCCCGAAAGGCTACGGTTGATGCAATGGAGGACATTACAGTTGCTATTGTGTCCATTACGCTGGTTATGGCCGCCGTGTTCGTCCCTGTAAGCTTTATCCAAGGGTCGTCTGGAGTATTTTATAAACAGTTCGGCTTGACGCTTGCGATTGCCATTATACTTTCTGCGGTGAATGCATTAACATTGAGCCCGGCGTTATGCGCACTGCTTTTGAAGCCTCACAAGGAAGATCATCATCGCAAGAGAAATTTCCTGCAACGATTCTTTACTGCTTTTAATACGTCATTTGATACGATGACAAACCGATACAAGCGTTCGGTGAGCTATCTTGCCCGCAGGAAATGGATTGCGCTAGGCGGCATCGGAGTCTTTGTCGTGATGCTGATCTGGGCTATGAACACCACACCTAAAGGCTTCGTTCCTAATGAAGATTTAGGTACAATCATGTCTGACATCTCCTTACCTGCAGCTACTTCGCAGGAACACACAGATGAGATCATCACGCGAATTGACAGCATTGTTCATACCATTCCCGAGATAAAAAGCTCACTGCGGGTTGTGGGTCGGAGTATGATCAGTGGAAGTGGTAGTTCTTACGGCATGGTAATATCGAGACTTAAACCCTGGAACGAACGGGAACGAGACGTTAAACAGATTATCGGTGAGTTGTTTGCGAAGACTGCAAACATCAGAGGGGCTAAAATTATATTTTTTGCTCCCCCAACCATCCAGGGTTTTGGGACAAGCGGAGGATTCGAGTTCCAGTTGCAGGACAAGACTGGCGGCGACATCAACAAGTTTAACACAGTAGGCACCTCCTTCCTGGCGTCTCTGGCTAAAAGACCAGAAATACAGTATGCCTCGACCTCTTTTAACCCAAATTTTCCGCAGTATCAGATTGACGTAAATGTAGCTAGAATAAAACAAGCGGGAATTAGTGTTACTGACGTATTGAGCACGCTGCAGGGTTATTACGGCGGTGTTTATGCATCTAACTTCAACAAGTTCGGCAAACAGTACCGCGTGATGTACCAGGCTGATGCTATCTACAGAAATAATGAGCAATCATTGAACCGTATATATGTCCGAAACGCGACCGGAAACATGGCTCCGATCTCCGAATTCATCACTCTAACCAGGGTATACGGACCGCAGACGATATCGCGATTTAACCTTTTTACATCCATCTCGGTGACTGGTGCTCCAAACCCGGGATATAGTTCCGGTGACGCATTGAAAGCAGTCCAGGAAGAGGCGGCAAAACATCTTCCTGCCGGCTACGGCTATGAATTCTCAGGTCTTTCAAGGGAAGAGATGGCTGGCGGTAGTCAGACAATCTTCATCTTCCTGCTTTGTGTCGTGTTTGTCTACTTCTTACTTTGTGCGCAATATGAGAGTTATATTTTGCCGCTTGCTGTACTAATCTCTCTGCCAATCGGCTTAGCGGGGGTTTTTATTTTCGATAAAATATTCAAGGTTGACAATAACATATACACACAAATCACGCTGATCATGCTGGTTGGGCTACTGGCAAAAAACGCTATCCTGATCGTGGAGTACGCGGCAGACAGGCGAAAAAGAGGTATGAGCATAGTGCGCGCTGCAATAGATGGCGCAACGGCTCGGCTTCGTCCGATTCTGATGACCTCATTTGCATTTATTCTCGGTTTGCTTCCGCTGATGCTTTCAACAGGCGTAGGTGCAGCCGGGAATAAGTCTATCGGAACCGGAGCGGTTGGCGGCATGCTTATAGGTACTATTTTCGGAGTGTTCGTGATACCTACACTCTTTATTATATTTCAGCATCTGCAGGAGAAAATAAGCCGAAAACAACCGTTTGATCAGACAACCATTGAATTTAATGACCGGGATAAAGATGATCATCGTTATTAGGTCTTCCAGAAACGTATCAGAAAAGATGAAAATACCCCGTCTCAAAAACTACTTACTTGCCGGACTTTTCTTACTCAGCCTTGGTGGCTGCGTGACAAAAAAATATGACTTGCCGTCGCTGAATAAAAACGGGCTGTATCGCGGCTCGTCGGGAGAAGATACTGCCAGCATTGCCAAACTGCCTTGGCGAACACTTTTCACCGACCCAATCTTGCAAAACCTGATAAATCAAGGCATCAAGAATAATTTCGATCTGAAAAGAGCAGTAGAACGCATACGGATTGCAGAGGCTAATCTGCGGCAGAGTAGTTTGGCGCTGCTACCCAATTTGTCAGCAGACGCCTCGGTTACCGACGCAAAACAATCGAGGGCGGCACTAAACTTCCCCCCGGGAATCAACATCAACACAGAAACACAAACCTATAGACTGCAACTGAATACGAGCTGGGAGGCGGATATATGGGGGAAGTTAAACAGCGCTAAGAGATCTTCGTACGCCGCCTTACTGCAGACTGAAGCGGCCAGACGGGCCGTTCAAACGCAATTGGTAGCAAGTATAGCTAACGGTTACTTTTCGTTACTTGCGCTTGACAAGCAGCTTACCATAACTGAACAGACTATTGAAATCCGAAAAGCCGACGTTGAAACCATGAAGGCGCTGAAAGAAGGGGCTATTGTAAACGGGGCAGCTGTAGTACAAAGCGAAGCCAACTTGTATGCGGCGCAAGTAACGATACCGGATATTAAAAGAAATATCAGGGAGACTGAGAATGCCCTTAGTGTGCTGATAGGGCAATCGCCGCAGTCAATCGAAAGAACGAGTTTGGATGAGCAAAGGCTGTATGAGGATCTGAAAACCGGGGTGTCTGCACAATTACTGCAAAACCGTCCTGATATTCAGGCAGCAGAATTCGCTTTCCGTGCCGCCTTTGAAAACACGAACACCGCACGCACTTTCTTTTATCCCTCACTCACGCTAACTGCCAGCGGCGGCTTATCTACACTTGAACTGAAGAATTTTTTTGACAACTCCATTTTCTATAATCTAATTGGAGGAATAACACAGCCTATATTCGCCCGTGGCCAGAACAAAGCCCGCTTGAAAACTGCTCAGGCTCAGCAGCAGATAGCCTTCTATGATCTTCAGCAAAATTTGTTGACGGCAGGACGGGAGGTGTCTGATGCGCTATTCGCCTATGAAACTGCTTTGCAAAAGGAGCTGTTGAGAAATCAGCAGATTACCGCTCTTACTAAGGCAGTAGATTTTACAAAAGAGCTACTCAGATATAGTTCGGCTACCAATTATACGGATGTGTTAACATCGGAGCAAAGTTTGCTTACCGCGCAAATAAGCAGTGTTAGCGACCGCCTTCAAAGACTGCAATCGACAGTGAATCTCTACAAAGCACTCGGTGGAGGCTGGGAAAATGAATAGCAGAATGTTGTAACAGCAGCTTAGCCTTGATACAATTGGTTCAAAATCAATAACATTTCTAAAAAATACTTTTCTATTAGAAATATTAATGTTTATCTTTGCCGTCCCTAACGGGGAAAAGGAGATTTAATTTTAATGGCTAAAAAACAAGTAGCAGAAAAAGAACTAGAAGCTAAAACAGCTGAACTGCAGGGAGCAGATGCTCGCTTGGCAGAAAAAGAAACCATTGAATCGGAAGCTGATTCAGTGTCGATCGAACAGATCAAATCATCACTAGCTACCCCTGATCAGGATTTTGACTGGGACGCAGATGATAAAGTATTCGGAAAATACTCTGCCGAAGACCGTAAAAAGTTTGAGGATATGTATACCGATACCTTTAACCAAATCACCCAGGGTGAGATAATCAGCGGAACTGTTGTTTCAATTAACAACAAAGATGTGGTATTAAACGTAGGCTTTAAGTCGGACGGTTTGGTATCTGCTTCTGAGTTTCGTGACATGCCTGACTTGAAAGTGGGCGACAAGGTCGATGTTTTCGTGGAAGCACCCGAAGACGCAAATGGCCAGCTAATTTTATCTCGTAAAAGAGCAAAAACTCAGCGGTCGTGGGAAACTATCAATGAAGCTTTGGATAATGACAGGATCATTAACGGTTTCGTTAAGAGCCGTACTAAAGGTGGTCTTATTGTGGATATAATGGGCGTTGAGGCATTCCTGCCTGGTTCTCAAATCGACATTAAGCCGATCCGCGACTACGATATATATGTAGGTAAGACAATGGAATTCAAGGTGGTAAAAATCAACCATGAGTTTAAAAATGTTGTTGTATCTCATAAAATCCTTATCGAAGACGATCTGGAAAGCCAGAAAGTTGAAATTGTATCTAAACTTGAAAAAGGCCAGGTACTTGAGGGCACCGTTAAGAACATCACTGACTTCGGCGTGTTTATTGATCTTGGCGGTGTAGATGGATTGCTTCATATCACTGATATCTCATGGGGCCGCATAGAGCATCCGAAAGAGGTATTGAGCCTGGATGAGAAAATAAACGTTGTTGTTCTTGACTTTGATGATGAGAAAAAACGTATCGCCCTTGGCTTGAAGCAATTGACTCCACATCCTTGGGAATCTTTAGATGCTAACCTGACTATCGGCTCTAAGGTTAAAGGAAAAATTGTTACTGTAGCTGATTATGGTGCGTTCCTGGAAATCATCCCGGGAGTTGAAGGCCTTATTCACGTCTCTGAGATGTCGTGGTCACAAAACCTGCGCAGTCCGCAGGAATTCCTGAAAGTAGGTGATGAGATAGAGGCTGAAGTATTGACTTTGGATAGGGATGAGCGCAAGATGAGCTTGGGTATTAAGCAACTTACTGAGGATCCTTGGCAAAACGTAGCCGCAAAATATCCGATCGGAAGCAGACATACTGCTGTCGTTAAAAACATGACAAACTTTGGCGTGTTTGTGGAAATCGAAGAAGGAATTGACGGTTTAATCCATATTTCAGATCTTTCCTGGTCTAAAAAGGTGAACCATCCTAATGAATTCACGAAAGTAGGTGACACTTTAGATGTAGTGGTACTCGAGCTTGATGTAGAAAGCCGGAAACTAAGTTTAGGTCATAAGCAACTGGAAGAAAACCCATGGGATACTTTTGAGACTATCTTCACGGTAGATTCGATTCACCAGGGCACCGTTGTAAAAGTGACTGATAAGGGTGCTGTAATAGCTTTACCTTATGGGGTTGAAGGATTTGTACCTACCAAGCATATGGTAAAAGAAGACGGTACTTCGATCAAGGCTGAAGAGACCAATGACTTTAAGATCATTGAATTCAATAAGGATGCAAAACGCATCGTTGTATCTCACGCACGAATTTGGGAAGAGGCAAAAGCAGAAGCTGCTAGTGAAGAACGTAACGCTAAGAAAAAAGAGGCTAAAGCTTCGAGCAATGCGGTGAAGAAAGTGAAAGATTCTGTTGAAAAGTCTACTCTAGGTGATTTAGGCGTGCTTGCACAACTAAAACAGCAAATGGAAGGCGAGGAAAATAAAGCTAAAAAATAGGCGGTAATATCCTTAAATTATAAAGGCGTCGTTGACTTCAACGGCGCCTTTTTTTATTTTTGTTTCTCCCAAATTGCGGAAAAGAAACACTATTCAATTTCATTTCTTTATATTTGCCTAATCATAAGTCAATGCAAAAACGAACACTGCTAGACGGAAAAAAATTCCAGATCACAATCAAACGGCTTTGCCACCAGCTTGTTGAGAATCATGATAATTTCTCTAATTCTGTTTTAGTTGGTATACAGCCAAGAGGACCTTTCTTTGCTGACCGTATAAAAAAGGAGCTTTCCGTGATTCTGGGACAAGACTCCATACTCAAAGGAAATCTGGACATTACTTTTTTTCGGGATGATTTCAGAAGAAAGGATGGCATTGTGTCTGCAAACAGTAATACAATAGATTTCATAATCGAAGGCAAGAATGTCATTCTGGTTGATGATGTGTTATGGACCGGCCGGACTATTAGGGCGGCTATGGATGCTTTGCTGGCTTATGGCAGGCCAGCAACGGTAGAGCTTATGGTACTTATAGATCGTCGTTTTTCACGGCAACTCCCTATTGAGCCGAATTATATTGGCCAGCAGGTAGACAGTTTAAATTCTCAACGGGTTAAAGTAAGCTGGAGCGAGACTGAAGGAAAGGACGAGGTGGTATTATTATCAGAAACTATCAAATAACATGGCAACTGAAAACCTATCAACGAAACATCTGTTGGGCATTAAAGATATCAACCGAAGTGATATCGAACTGATTTTTGAGACAGCGGACAATTTCAAGGAGGTTATCAACCGGCCCATAAAAAGGGTGCCTTCGTTGCGCGATATCACCATAGCAAATGTATTTTTTGAAAATTCTACCAGAACAAAACTATCATTCGAGCTAGCTGAAAAAAGGCTTTCCGCAGATGTCATTAACTTTGCTGCGTCTTCTTCGTCTGTTAGCAAAGGGGAAACACTGGTTGATACGGTAAACAATATTCTTGCGATGAAGGTTGACATGGTAGTGATGCGTCACCCGTATGCCGGGGCAGGACAGTTTTTAAGCAAACATGTCAAAGCCCAGATCGTAAATGCAGGTGACGGCGCGCATGAGCACCCGACGCAGGCACTACTTGACGCCTTTTCGATTCGTGAAAAATTAGGCACAGTAGAAGGCAAGAAAGTGGTCATAGTTGGTGATATATTGCATTCTCGGGTAGCGATATCAAATATCTTGTGTTTACAGCAATTGGGGGCACAAGTGAAGGTATGCGGTCCCAGCACGTTAATCCCAAAATATATTTCTGCATTAGGTGTGGAAGTTGAACACGATTTGGTCAAGGCCCTAAACTGGTGTGACGTAGCAAATATGCTTCGCATACAGCTGGAGCGCCAGGACATTAAATATTTCCCCTCATTGAGGGAGTACGCGATGATGTACGGTCTTAATAAGAAAATTCTGGACAACTTAGAGAAAGAAATTGTTATTATGCACCCCGGACCGATTAATCGTGGTGTTGAAATTAGCAGTGACGTGGCTGACAGTAAGCAATCTATTATACTGGAACAGGTAGAAAATGGAGTGGCTGTTAGAATGGCTGTACTATATTTACTCGCTTCCCAGCGTGGTTAACGCTTAAGTGACCGAATAACATTTTCCGGAACCGTTCGTTAAACCGTTATCAACACTTGTTAATTTCTTGCACGCGTTAGATGTTACACTATATTTATATTAGTACCAACCATATTTGAAACTAGATGCAAAAAAAATATTTCCTCGTCCCGCTCCTGATGGCAAGCGGGTTAACGGCCGCATATGCGCAATCAAGTGTACTCGTAAATCTCAATAAACATTACCGTTCCGGAGTAGAGCTACTCAATAACGAAAAATATGTGGCAGCGGCGGAACAATTCAGACTCGTTGAGAAGGATCGTAACAGACCAGATGCCCAACAAGAGAGCAATGCTGAGCTTTCTTTGCTTAAAGAGAACGCTAAATTTTACGCTGCTGTTTGTGCGTTAGAGTTAGGCAATGACGATGCAGAAGAGCAATTTATGGATTTTATAAGGAACTATCCCTTAAATCCAAATACGAAGCTCGCCTATTTCCATGTCGGAAAATCATACTTTGATCGTAAAAACTACACCAAGGCGTTAGAGTGGTTTGAAAAAGCAGATCCCAATTTATTTTCCGCTAAACAACGTCTAGAGTATCAGTTTAAACAAGGCTATGCATACTTCGTTTCCGACGATATAGAAAAAGCAGAACCGTTATTTGAAGCAGTAAAGAAGGACCCATCCCCTTTTCAGGAGAGTGCAACCTATTACTTCGCTTATATCAACTATCTCAATAAAGAGTATAAAACTGCCTTAACAAATTTTGAAAAGCTTAAAGGCTCCCCAACGTATGAAGCTAGCTATCCATATTACATCACCTCAATGTATTATCTGGATGAACGTTATGATGATGTTATAGAATACGCGCTACCTATTCTTAAATCTTCTAAACAAGAATATGAAGCGGAGATGTTAAGTATCATAGCCGCCTCGTACTTTGCCAAGGCAGATTATATAAATGCAGAAAAATATTTCAGGGAGTTCTATGCAAAGGACAAATCGAATAACAGAAATAACCTGTTCACTTATCAGTTCGGTTATTCACTCTTCACGCAAAAAAAATATAAGGAGGCTATAGCCGTACTTGAACGCCTGGACACCGACGACGTTTATCTGCAGAACGGAATGTATACACTTGGACGAGCCTTTATTGAATTGCAAGACAAGCCGAAAGCGCGCAGTGCTTTCTTCAGAGCATCAAGGCTTGATTTCGATAAAGTTATTCAGGAGGAGGCTTGGCTTAATTATACCCGTCTAAGTTATGAATTGGACTTTAACCAACAGGCGCTGGAATCAATCCAATCATTCTTAACTCAGTTCCCATCATCTCGAAAATTGAGTGAGGCTAAAACGCTTTTGGGTGAGATCCTCCTGACCAGCAAGAATTACCAGGCTGCTGTAGACATACTTGAATCGATACCGAACAAATCACAAGAAGCAGAGGCTGCCTATCAAAAGGTGACGTATTTTCGAGGTCTCGAGTTTTATAATGAACGGGCATTTCCGAATGCACTATCCATGTTTTTAAGATCAGAGAAATTCCCTATTGATGAAGAAATTCATGCGCTGAGCACATATTGGAAGGCGGAGGCATCGTATGAATTAAGAAAGTTCGGCGAAGCCGTAAGACACTTCGAAACGTTTTTAAGTATGCCCGGCGCCAAAAAGACCGGAGTTTATAATTTTGCCAATTATGCTTTGGGTTATGCAGCATTTGAGGATGAACGTTATTCAAAAGCTGCAAATTATTTTGAAAGATTCCTTGCTGGAAATGATAAGGACCCTAAAACTGTTAATGATGCGATAATTCGACTTGCCGACTCATACTTCGTGAGTAAAAGCTATGGGAATGCCTTGGTCAACTACAATCGGATTATCAACAGCAGGGCCACAGGAGAAGATTATGCTCTCTTTCAAAGAGGTATGATCCAAGGTTTGGAAAATCAAAATGACGCCAAGATAGCGACCATGCAGGAACTGCTAAAAACCTATCCGAACTCGAATTATGCAGACGACGCCGGCTTCGAAACGGCGTATACCTACTTTAATAAGGGTGACTTTGATAAGTCAAAATCTGATCTTTTGGGGCTAATTCAACAGTATCCGAGAAGCAGTTATGTACCTCGTGCCCTGGTGACTATCGGACTGGTGCAATACAACCAGGATCAGAATGATGAAGCTTTGGAGTCGTTCAGAAAAGTGATCAATGAGTATGGCAGCACGGAGGAGGCAAAACAGGCCTTGGAGTCTATTAAAAACATTTATTTGGACAGAGGCGATTCGGAGGGCTTTATCTCTTATGCAAATACAACTCCTATAGGAAATTATACAACTGCAGAACAAGACAATATAGTGTTCCAGGCCGCGAGCAACCGTTATTTAAAAGGTGATTTTCAAGGCGCATTTGAGTCAATCAATGCGTATTTCGATAAGTTTCCAAAAGCGATACACGACAAGGAAGCTAAATTCATCAGGGCCGAATCGCTTGTGAAACTGGGACGCCCGCTGGAGGCTGTTCCGGATTATGAATACATCTTAAATGATTGGACAAGTGACTATACGGAGAGATCGCTGTTGAGCATTTCTGAATTGTTCATGAACCAGAAGAAATACAACGAGGCAATTGTCTATTTGAAGCGACTCGAGACCACCACCGATTATAAGTCGCATTACAGCTACGCCATCAATGGACTTATAAAAGCATACGATGCTTTAAACATGCCTGACGACATGCTGAAGTATGTCAAACTGATCAAGGAATATGAAAAGTCCTCAGAAGAGGAAAAAAACAGCGTCGATCTTTATGCAGGCAAAGCATATCTGCTTAAATCTGACACGACTCAAGCCGTAAAGGCACTTAACAACGTAGTGAGCAAGACAAAAACTGTAGCTGCAGCTGAGGCAAAGTACAATCTTGCTGCCATTCAGTATGCAAAGGGCGACTACAAAACTTCAACCAAAACCTGCTTCGATTTGATCAACAATATGCCTTCATATGATTACTGGGTAGCTAAATCATTCATCCTTTTGGCTGATAACTATGTAGCCCTGAAAGATAACCTGCAGGCAAAGAGCACCCTGTTAAGTTTGATCGACAACTATGAAGGTAACGACGATATCGTTCCTACCGCTAAGCAAAAACTAGAAAAAATAAAATAACATCCGATGAGATTTCTTAAATATATCTATATATTATTATTAGTTGCGACCGTCTCTAATGTTGCTGCTCAGGACCCGGTGAAAACAGAAGAAAAGGCTGTTACGGAAGAAATTGAGGTTGTAAGGCCTTATAAGCCAGTCTTAGCTGAGGCGGTAAAACTCCGACGCAGCCCGGACCTAAACGATGTTAAAACCTACAAAGCCAAATTTAACTATAGCTTGTCTGACAGAAGGCTTGAACTTAATTCAGACATCAACAAATTGAAGGCCCAGGAAGTTGCCCCGGCACGGGAGGAAGAACTTACCAACAACTACGTTAAGGGGGCTTTCGGTACCGCTAAAACCATATTTGGAGAGGCCTATGCCAACATTGGCCGTGACGAAGCACTTCAGGCAGGCGCTTTTTTTCGGCACTTTAGTCAATCCGGAAAACTAAATAAACAACAATCTGATCAGCAAACGCTTAGCGCTTTCGGCAGAAGTATCACGGATAATAATACGTTTAGCGGAAGAGTAAACTTCCAAAGACACGGTTTATTCTTTTATGGATTTGACGAGAACGCGATAGTTCATCCAGAGCCGGAAAAGCAGGTACTTAACTTCTTTGAAGCGGAAGGGGAAGTAGTTAGCAAGTATACCGAGGATCCTGACGCATTTAGCTATGCGGCGAAGATAAACGGTTATGTGTGGGGCGATCGCTTCAATGCAGGCGAAAACTCGGTGATTCTGAACGGCTATTTGAACAAACGGATCAAGAGCTTCAACTTGGGCCTGGCAAGTTCTGTAGAACTGGGAAAAACGAAAGATTCGTTGTCGGTCGGCAATAACATCTTTAAATTGAATCCGCATATCAAACTTCAGACGAATGGGATAGTTATTAAAGCAGGAGTCAACTTTGTACAAGAATTTGGTGATTTTTCGTCGACCAGGATATTTCCAGCCGTTACTGCTGACTTCACTTTAATTCCGGACTATCTGCAGATATATGGGGAAGTCAAAGGGGATGTTGACCGTAATTCATTGAAGCACTTTACGGATGAGAATCCCTTTTTAAACCGGAATATCAGCATAAAAAATACAATCGAAAAGCTCAATATAAGCGGTGGCATTAAAGGTACTGCCGGCCCTGGCTTTGGCTACAAAGCACGTATCTATCACCGTCAGATAGAAGATATGCCCTTGTTTGTGAACAACTATTACGAGCCAAATAAATTTGATGTTATTTATGACTTCGGGACGATGAAACTGGTTGGACTGGAAGGAGAATTGTCCGTTCAGATAAGTGATGCGCTCAAATGGACAGGAAAACTGATTTTTGAGGACTACAAACCTGCCTCGGAATCGCAGAGCTGGTTCAAGCCCCAAATGCGTCTAAGTTCCGACTTATCTTTCAACATCACCAAAGAACTCACAATGGAGGCATCGGTTGCTGTGCAGGATGATAGCAAAGCCAAAATATATACAGCAGCCCCTCCCAGCCCCTACTTTGTACCTGTTTTGCAGAACGAAAGAGTGGTCACCGTGAAGGGGTTCGTTGATTTAGGCGCAGGTGCTTCGTATAGGATAAACGAAAAGTTTGCTGCTTTCTTAAGAGTCAACAATCTATTGAACAGTAACTACAACAGGTACTTGTACTACCAGACTATAGGTATGAACATTTTTGGTGGCTTGAGTTATTCATTTTAGGTTTCATTTTTAATTGGTTCGTAGAGAATTATAGTTTATTTTTATCGGAATGGATATTCTATCTAATCTTATTGAACTTCTTAAACGTCGGAGCCGCGTTGCTGTTCCAGGACTCGGAACATTTGATAAGCACAGGATACCAGGCAGATACGACGCAGGCAATCACACTTTTGTTTCTCCCAGTCTGCAATTTACGTTCGATCACAGCGTGGCGGAAGACGATGATCTATCATCATATGTTGCCGAATATCATGAGATCGCAGGGGAAACTGCGGAATTTTATGTCAGCAAGTTTGTCAAAGACATTCTGGAAAAATTAAAGGGTGGTGACAGTGTTAAAATGCACGAGCTCGGATCGCTGCATGTGGTGGAGGACAAAATAGTTTTAAGTCCATCCGAAGATTCAGGTAAACATTTTTTCGGCTTGCCGTCAATCGGCGACGGCACTACAAAACCTTCGGCCGAAAAATCCGATGAGCATGAATTAACGGTAGTTGACCCCCCGACACACAGCCTGATAGAAACACCAGAACAATTTTGGAACTTCAAAACGGAGACTGAAACGGTAGTTGCGCCGGAACCCGCCACTGAAGAACATCATTCAAAGAACAACCCAGGATTTAAGTTGCTGGCAATAATGGCAGCTGTAGTTGCCGTAGTTGCGGCAACATACCTTCTTTTCGGCGATCAAATCCTATCGGTCGCCGGCAAAGCTGGACAAAAGCGCGACAAAGCTGACTCAAAGAAAGCAGCTCCCGCAAGCATACCCCACAGACCTGACAGTTTGAAAAGTACGGTTGCAATCGCTTCTTCGGGAGATAGTTTGAAAAAAGACTCCGTCATTTCAGCTCAGATTGAAATGCGTTCAGATACAACATGGGAAGTAATAGGCGCTTCCGTCATAAACCAAAAGGAAGCCGACCGGTTTATAGCTCAAATGAAGAAAATCGGAATAGCGGCGAAAGTAATTCCTACGGCGCCCGGAAAACGTAGAATTAAAATTAGCGTAGCCACGTTTGGCGATGAACAAAGCGCGAGGGCGGGTCGAAAAGAACTGGTGTTGAAGTTAAAGAACCCAGAATTATATATTCATCAAAACAGACAAACACACAAATAAAACAAAATATGTTCACATTATTACAAGCAGCTACTGACACAGCGAACCAGATCATTGATACGGCCAATGCCTTAACACAAACTGTCGCAACACCGCCGGAAGAGCTGAGATTTATTGATTTACTTTTTAAAGGCGGATGGGTTATGATCCCGCTTGCCGCTCTGGCGTTTCTTGGGTTAGTTATTTTCGTTGAACGTTATATTACAATAAGGAAGGCGTCGAGGATGGAGTCTAACCTTATGCTGCAGATCAAACAATACATACATGATGGCAGGCTGGAGAATGCCATTGCACTTTGCCGTAACAACAACTCTCCTCTTGCAAGGATGTTGGAAAAAGGATTAAAACGAATCGGAAGACCAATAAAGGATATAGAAGCTGCCATTGAGAACAACGGCAAACTTGAAGTCTCCAAGCTCGAAAAAAACATCAATATTTTAGGTATTATCGCAGGTATAGCACCTATGCTTGGATTCGTAGGAACGATTATTGGGGTAATTACTATCTTTCATGACGTTTCCATCAAAGGCGCAATTGAAATAGGAACCATTTCAGGCGGATTATACACCAAGATGATCACATCAGCCACCGGGTTAATCATTGGTATCATCGCCTATGTACTGTACCACATTCTAAATATGATGGTGGAGCGTATCATCCTCCGGATGGAGACCGATGCCATCGAATTTATTGATCTACTTGAGGAGCCTGGGAAATAATGAATCTACGTAAAAGAAATAAAGGGACTGTAGAGGTACACACTTCAGCATTAAATGACATCATGTTCTTTTTATTGCTGTTTTTTCTTCTTGCATCGGCTGTAGTTAACCCTGAAGTAGTGAAATTGCTGTTGCCTCGCTCTGAGTCGGGCCAACAATCTTCAGCGCAAAAAACCGTTACTGTTTCTATAGATGAAGATTTAAACTACTTCGTAGAAAAACAGCGTACCACTTTAGAAGATCTTCAGGCGAATATAGAGACATATCAGCGTGTATCTCCCGACCTTACCATAGTACTGTACGTGGCGAGAGGTGTTTCTATAGAGAATACCATGCTCGTTTTTGATGTTGCCAACAAATTGAAACTCAAAGTAGTACTTGCTGTCGAACCGAAAAAATAATGGCATACTATAAAGAAGAGAATAACTATCCTAAGGCCTTAGCCATATCTTCAGGAATAATGGCCGCCCTGCTCCTGTTGAGCATATTTATTGTTATAGGGAAATTTGAGCCTGTGGAAGCAGGTATGGGAGGGATTGTTGTGAATTACGGAACTTCTGTAGAGGGCATGGGGACGGACTATACCAGTATCGAGGAACCCTCGGCCGATCCGAATGCGAATCAAAAGGCTCCAGACAAAGTGGTGACGACCGAGCCAACGCCTCAGCAGCCTACTTCGGAAAATAGCGACAAAGAAATTGTAACCCAGAATACGGAAGAAGCCGTAAGTGTGAATACAAAAACCAATAGCAAAAGTTCCACGGTGTCTCCAACCACGGAGAAAAAGTCAGACGCTCCCGTGATCAATCAAAATGCCCTTTATAAGGGAAAGGCCAACAAGGGAACCGGATCTGGCGACGGAACTGGCTCTACACCTGGTAATCAGGGCGACCGTGACGGCGACCCGCTTTCCAACAACTATGGCGAAGGTGGATCTGGCTTTGGAGAGACTCCTATTGCATTAAGGAGATTTACAAACCTGGTCCTGCCGCGTGATGATGGACAAAAAACCGGAAAAATTGCCGTGAGAATCCAGGTGAATAAGGCAGGTGTAGTGGTTGGCGCTGTTCCTGGTGTGAAAGGCACGACGTTAAACGACCGCGAACTATGGCAGAAATGTAAGGAAGCCGTCATGGGCGCACGATTGTCTGCCGCTGAAAATGCACCGGAGCTGCAAATAGGCGTAGTAGTATTCAATTTCAAGGTCAAATAACAACACGTTTTTCGGCATGGATTACGAACAGACGGTTGACTACTTATATAGTAAATTGCCTATGTTCACCAAGGTGGGTAGCATAGCGATAAAGAAAGATCTCCACAACATTCGAAGCCTTTGCTCAAGGCTTAACAATCCTCAAAGTCGCTTTAAGAGCATCCACGTCGGTGGTACAAACGGCAAAGGCTCAACTTCTCATATGTTAGCCGCCATACTTCAAACGGCTGGTTATAAAACTGGCTTGTACACTTCCCCCCATCTTAAAGACTTCCGGGAAAGGATAAAAGTGGACGGCAAGATGATCGGAAAGCAATCCGTCACCAATTTTATCACCGAAAACAGGAGCTTTATTGAAACCATTGAACCGTCTTTTTTTGAAGTTACCGTTGCTATGGCCTTCTCCTACTTTGCGCAGGAGCAGGTAGATGTGGCCATCATAGAGGTCGGCCTGGGTGGGCGCCTTGACTCCACAAATATCATTATGCCCGAGTTATCCGTTATTACAAACATCAGTTTAGACCACACCAGCATTCTAGGGGATACATTAAAGGAAATAGCCTATGAGAAAGCTGGAATCATAAAACCTTGGATTCCTGCTGTAATTGGGGAATCACATCCTGAAACCGATGAGGTATTTGAGCGGAAAGCGAATGACGCCCATGCAGAACTACATTTTGCTGACAGGCATATGCAGGTTGAGCGTGTTACAAAGGCGGCTGACTTTATGGATGTAGCTGTTGCCTATGCATCTTCCATGAAGGAACTGCGCCTCGACCTGACCGGCAGCTACCAGTTAAAAAACATCCTCACCGTCTTGCAATCAGTAGAGATCATGCGAACGAAAGGCTTTCAGATAAGCGATGAAGCCTTACATTATAGTCTACAGCATGTCAAAGAAATTACGGGCCTGCAAGGAAGGTGGCAGAAGTTAGGTGATCATCCCCTGATATTCTGCGATACGGGTCATAATGTAGCAGGGATAAGCGAAATCGTTACCAATATCAAGGCTTTATCTTACACCAACCTCCATATGGTGATCGGAATGGTGAAAGACAAAGATATCACTGGAGTGCTGAAACTGCTGCCCAAAGATGCCATCTATTATTTTTGTCATCCTCAACTTGAACGTGCTTTAGATTCAACCGAACTAGGAGCTATCGCCGAGCGCTACGGCCTTAATGGAGAATCATATGGCAGCGTTCAGGACGCAGTAAGAGCAGCCAAAACAAACGCGCAAAAATCCGATCTCATCTTTATTGGGGGCAGCACCTTTGTAGTGGCAGAAGCACTATAAAATCTTTACATTAACCGCTTTCCTAGCTCAACTCCTCTTGTTAACTTTGGAACCTTAACACATAAGAATGAAAAAAATCCATCTGTTTTTCCTTTTAGTTGTCCTGCTCTCTACCGATTTAGCGGCCCAGAAAAAAAACACTGCTGTAAACAGCAGGAATGGACCAGGAGTGACAAGGCCAAAACTCATAGTAGGCATGGTTGTAGACCAGATGCGATGGGACTTTCTATATCGATATTCCGAAAGGTATTCTAAAGGAGGAATTAAGCGGCTGTTGCGCCAGGGGTTTTCGGCCGAAAACACTTTCATACCGTACATACCTACCTATACAGCTTGCGGACATGCCAGCGTGTATACCGGATCGGTCCCGGCAATAAACGGAATTATAGGCAATGACTGGTACGATCGCGATCTGAAACGAAATATTTACTGTGCCGAGGATACCAGCGTCAAGACAGTAGGGAGCAACACAAGAGCCGGACTCATGTCGCCAAAGAATATGCTGTCTACCAGCATTACCGATGAGCTCAAACTCGCCACGAATTTCAAAAGTAAAGTAATCGGCATCTCCCTGAAAGACCGGGGCTCCATCCTGCCTGCTGGCCATACCGCAGACGCGGCCTATTGGTTTGATGGTCAGACGGGCGACTGGATCAGCAGTACATACTATATGGAGCAGCTTCCCGCCTGGCTTCAGGAATACAATAGAAAAAAAACAGTAAACACCTATTTGGAGAAGAACTGGAACACATTATACCCCATAGAAACATATACGCAGAGTACTGAAGACGATAAAAGCTATGAAGGGAAGTCGCGAGGTGAAGAAGCTGCCATATTCCCTCACCCCTACAAGCTATATGCAGGCAAAGACTTTGAAAAAATAAAAAGCATGCCTTATGGTAATACCATGACGCTCGAACTTGCCAAGCTTGCAATCAAAGAGGAAAGACTGGGAGAAAGCGGCGTGACTGATTTCCTGGCTGTTAGCTGCTCCGCTACAGACTATGTAGGCCATCAGTACGGGCCCAATTCCATTGAGATCGAAGATACCTATCTCAGGTTAGATCAGGACCTGGCGGAATTCTTCGATTTCCTGGATGCGAAATACGGCAAAGACAACTACCTCTTCTTCTTATCCGCCGACCACGGTGCGGCTCAGGCTCCGGGACTAGCGCTTGAAAAGCGACTCCCTGGCGGTACCTTTGGCGACGGGAATGTTATTAAAATCCTTAATAAGCTATTTGAGTCACGCTTCGGCATTAAAAAAGCCATACTAACCTCTACAAACAGCCAAATCCATTTTGATCACGAGGCGATTGAGCAAGCAAAAGCGGATTATGATGAAATTAAAAGACTGACTATCGCAGAATTCAGAAAACAGCCTGAAGTCGCAGATGCGGTCGACCTGAGCAAACTCGAGCAAACCACTTTAGTGGAGCCGATTAAGAAAGCCCTGACAAATGGATATAACGCCATTCGAAGTGGCGACATCTACGTTCTTCTCAAACCAGGATATCTGGCAGGATCGAAGACGGGGACCACCCACGGCAGTGGCTACCCTTACGACCATCACATTCCATGCGTATTTATGGGCTGGAATGTAAAACCTGGAAAAACCAACAAGACCTATCATATGACAGATATCGCGGCAACGCTTGCGGCAATGCTTCGCATCCAGATGCCAAGCGGATGCGTTGGTGAACCGATCACTGAATTGACACATCAATATCAATAGATGTAAAAATAAATGTGCTGAAGCCGCCTAACACCTTGGGCGGCTTTTTCATTACATTTGTTTAACCGAATATTACAACATGCAAAATACAGACATCTATTCTTCCGCACACAAAATACGTTTTGTAACTGCTGCTGCACTTTTTGACGGACACGATGCTACCATAAACATTATCCGGCGGATATTGCAGTCCTCCGGTGCCGAGGTAATACATCTTGGCCATAACAGGTCGGCGGAAGAAGTTGTAAACTGTGCCATACAGGAAGATGTCCAGGGCATAGCGGTCACGTCATATCAGGGCGGGCATCTTGAATACTTCAAATACATGTATGATCTTTTGAAAGAACGCGGCGCGAATCATATCAAGATATTTGGAGGCGGCGGTGGCGTAATCTTACCAGCCGAAATAGATGAACTTAAAAGCTACGGAATAGCTCACATTTATTCCCCGGACGATGGCCGGAAAATGGGACTTCAGGGAATGATCAACGATATGTTGCGGCAGACTGACTTTAAACCTGTCAATTTTGTGCCAGGTCGGGGTAGGCTCAACCTGACTACCAAAAACACTCAACTTATTGCTTCTGCAATCAGTGCAGCGGAAACGGATGCCGAAAGATTTGCCGGGATCAGGCCCCGCATAGAGCAACCTGAAAAAAGCGTACCTGTTTTAGGCATCACAGGAACCGGCGGCGCAGGTAAGTCATCATTGATCGACGAACTGGTTCGGCGATTCTTGAACGCACTACCGGATAAAACGCTGGCAATTATATCCGTAGACCCTTCCAAACGGAAAACCGGCGGTGCCCTGCTCGGAGATAGGATCCGGATGAATGCCATAAACCATCCGCGGGTCTATATGCGCTCGCTGGCCACCAGGCAGGCCAATATTTCCCTGTCCCGGCATGTTCAAGAAACCATCGAGATCTGCAAATCTTCCGGCTTCGACCTAGTCATTGTTGAAACGTCGGGAATCGGGCAGTCCGACACTGAAATCACAGATCACTGTGATGTGTCCCTTTACGTTATGACACCGGAATTCGGTGCCGCAAGTCAACTTGAAAAAATAGACATGCTGGATTTCGCACATCTGGTTGCTATCAACAAATTCGATAAACGAGGCGCGGCCGATGCCCTCAGGGATGTAAAGAAACAATACCGGCGAAATCATAACCTGTTTGACGCGCCCGAAGAAGCTATCCCTGTATTCGCCACCATGGCGTCTCAGTTCAATGATACTGGTATGAACAAGCTGTTTCTTGAACTTATGCGACAGATACAGTTGCATACAGGGATTAGCTTCGGCATCATTGCAGATCAGACCCTGTCAGACTCGTCTGACAAAGCATATGTGATACCACCCGAACGCGTTCGCTACCTCGCCGAGATCGTAGAAAGCAGTCAGTTGTACGACAAGTGGGTAGATGCGCAATGCATAACGGCCCAAAAACTTTATCAGCTCAATGGGGTTATCGAAAGCCTTCAAGCTGACACCATCACAGATCAAGCATCAAGTCAGTCAGCGGTAGAACTACTGAAACACCAATACCAGAACCTCGAAAAGGAGCTTGACGATTCATGCCAGCACATGCTTGAGGAATGGCCCAAACTTAAAGAAACGTATGCGGGGGATGTATTCACATACCGGGTGCGCGACAAAGAAATCAGGCAGCCGCTTTTCTACGAATCCCTGTCAAAACTTCGCATCCCGAAAATATCCCTTCCGCGGCACTCCGACTGGGGAGACCTGCTTCGCTGGAGGTTGACAGAGAACCTACCTGGGGAATTTCCGTACGCTGCGGGCGTCTTTCCCTTAAAGCGGGAGGGAGAAGATCCTACGAGAATGTTTGCTGGAGAAGGTAGTCCTGAAAGAACCAACCGGCGATTTCACTATGTCGCGTCCGACCAGCCGGCCCATCGCCTTTCTACTGCGTTCGATTCCGTGACGCTTTATGGAGAAGACCCTCACGTAAGGCCCGACATACATGGAAAAATAGGAAACTCAGGAGTCAGTATCGCAACCCTGGATGACGCAAAGAAGCTCTACTCAGGCTTTGATCTTTGCAATCCATCTACCTCCGTGTCCATGACCATTAATGGCCCCGCGCCCATCATGCTGGGATTTTTTCTCAATGCTGCCATCGATCAGCAGTGCGAAAAATACATTATTAAAAACGGCCAGACAGAAGACATAGAAGCGAAAATAGCATCCATTTTCGAGACCCGGGGAATAAAAAGACCGCATTATCACGGACCTTTACCTCACGGGAACGATGGTTTGGGCTTAATGCTTCTAGGGGTAACCGGAGATCAGGTACTCCCATCCGAAATCTATCAGAATATTAAAGCAGAAACGATCAGAACAGTCAGGGGAACCATACAGGCAGATATTCTCAAGGAAGATCAGGCACAAAATACCTGCATATTCTCCACAGAGTTTGCGCTGCGAATGATGGGAGACGTGCAACAATATTTTATCTCAGAGAATGTACGCAATTTCTACTCCGTATCAATTTCCGGTTATCACATCGCTGAGGCAGGTGCTAACCCCATTTCTCAGCTTGCCTTCACGTTAAGTAACGGGTTCACTTACGTAGAATATTACTTAAGCCGGGGAATGCATATCGATGATTTTGCCCCCAATCTGTCCTTCTTTTTCTCGAATGGAATAGATCCGGAGTACTCCGTTATCGGGAGGGTGGCCAGACGGATCTGGGCTAAAGCCATAAAATTCAAATACCGCGGAAATTCCAGGTCGCAAAAGCTAAAATATCATATTCAAACCTCGGGACGGTCGCTCCATTCCCAGGAAATCGACTTCAATGATATCCGAACAACGCTCCAGGCACTGTATGCCATTTATGACAACTGTAACTCGCTCCACACAAACGCTTACGATGAAGCAATAACCACACCCACGGAAGAATCTGTGAGACGGGCGATGGCCATACAGTTGATTATCAATAAAGAACTAGGCCTGGCTAAAAACGAAAACCCGCTGCAGGGCGCTTTCATTATCGACGATCTGACCGACCTTGTAGAAGAAGCCGTGTTGATGGAGTTTAAGCGAATCAACGACCGTGGCGGTGTTCTCGGAGCTATGGAGACCATGTATCAGCGAGGAAAAATCCAGGAAGAGAGCTTATACTATGAAACGCTGAAACACGACGGCAGTTACCCGCTCATCGGAGTAAACACCTTTATAAGCAAAAATGGCTCACCAACAACGATCCCTCAGGAAGTTATTCGGGCTACTCCTGAAGAGAAGGAACAACAGATAAAAAATCTAGCCTTGTTCCACGAAAGAAATGAAACTCATGTTGATCCGGCACTCGCAAAGCTGAGAAGCTCCGCGCTCAGCCAGGCGAATACATTCGATGTGCTGATGGAAACGACTAAGGTATGCTCCTTAGGTCAGATTGCAAATGCCTTATACGAAGTAGGTGGTCAGTACAGAAGAAATATGTAAACGCTATTGCCGTGCCTCTTACGAATGTATCCAGCTAAACTTATACTCAATAGTAGGAGTCTTCATGCGTTCAGCAATACGGGTTAATCTGGCAGGTAAACCCATCACATAATCCCTGGCTTTTTCGCCGGCGTCGTTCAAATCCTTTACACTGTCGATCTTCCATTCCTCGATCAACTGCTGCATGATCTCTACATAATCCAGCGCCGTATAGACACCAAGCCGTTGCGCAGCATCTGTAAAGTGCCCGAATGTCTGACCAATCTTCATACCCATCTCGCGCAGGAAATGCGCAGGCATAACGATCTTCTTACGCATCATATCTTCAAAGGCAATCATCGCCTCATTAGGGTCAACCTCGAAAATCTTGGAAATAAAATCTTTGTAAGCCTTCGCATGGCGTGCTTCATCAGAAGCAATAACGCCACACATTTTGGACAGCAAATTATCACCATCCTTTTTTGCCAGAGAAGCTACACGCCTGTGAGAGATGTTAGTAGCCAGCTCCTGGAAACTGGTATATATAAAGTTCCTGTACGGATCGGTACCCGTACCGATCTCAAATCCATCAGCTATTAAATATTGAGTAGAAATCTCCATTTGACGCATGTCGACCCTACCCGATAGATATAAATACTTGTTGAGCAAATCACCATGTCTGTTTTCCTCAGCAGTCCAATGCCTTACCCAGCGCATCCAGCCACCATCCTCGTTCTTAGACACGCCGTCTACCATGGTCAGCCACGACTCATAAGTAGGCAAAGCTTCTTCAGTGATGGTATCGCCGATCAACACAGCCACCAAATCATAAGAAAGGTCTTTGGCCTTCTCTCTCAGGGCCCTGATGTCCTGATAAAAGGTCTCACTTGTAGAATCCGGCAAGAAGTCCGAAGGCTGCCAGTTGGTATCTATTGGCTTCAAATACGTGCCCATCATATCAAGCAT
This sequence comes from Pedobacter faecalis, assembly GCF_030182585.1. Taxonomy (NCBI): domain Bacteria; kingdom Pseudomonadati; phylum Bacteroidota; class Sphingobacteriia; order Sphingobacteriales; family Sphingobacteriaceae; genus Pedobacter; species Pedobacter faecalis. Next base: position 179,474 of record NZ_JARXOW010000003.1, read on the forward strand.
ATAAGGCTCAATATGCATCATTACTTCCCTTCTCTGCTCTACAAAAAAACTCATTCGTGTATATTATTTGTCTCGACATCAAATATACCAAAAAAATGAGATAAGTGAGCGTATTTGTTTATTTCCAAGGATGTAAAAGGCCG
>NZ_JARXOW010000004.1 GCF_030182585.1 Pedobacter faecalis
TTTAAGATCTGGCACCGACCTACTCTCCCACGTGTTACCGCAGTACCATTGGCTCTGGTGGGCTTAACTTCTCTGTTCGGAATGGGAAGAGGTGGACACCACCGATATAGGCACCTGAAGATTTTTATTGTTTTGGCTTTGGGATTACCCTTGGCCTAAACAATGACATATTATTGAAAGAAGTTAAACGTGAAGAGCAAACAACGTTGTTGCTTGTTAGAAAGCTTCGGATGATTAGTATTACTCGACTTTGATGTCACCATCTTTACATCTGTAACCTATCAACGTAGTAGTCTGCTACGATCCTCTAATGGAATTCTCATCTCGTGGCTAGTTTCGCACTTAGATGCTTTCAGCGCTTATCTATTCCCAGCGTAGCTACTCTGCAATGCCCCTGGCGGAACAACAGATTCACTAGAGGCTAGTCCAACCCGGTCCTCTCGTACTAAGGTCAGCCCCACTCAAAATTCCAACGCCCACAACAGATAGGGACCGAACTGTCTCGCGACGTTCTGAACCCAGCTCGCGTGCCACTTTAATCGGCGAACAGCCGAACCCTTGGGACCTTCTCCAGCCCCAGGATGTGACGAGCCGACATCGAGGTGCCAAACCTCCCCGTCGATATGAGCTCTTGGGGGAGATCAGCCTGTTATCCCCAGCGTACCTTTTATCCTTTGAGCGATGGCCCTTCCATGCAGAACCACCGGATCACTATATCCGTCTTTCGACCCTGATCGACTTGTCTGTCTCACAGTCAAGCAAGCTTATGCTATTGCACTCCTCATACGGTTACCAAGCGTATTGAGCTTACCTTTGAAAGCCTCCGTTACCTTTTTGGAGGCGACCACCCCAGTCAAACTACCCATCAAACAATGTCCTCCGCTTGGCAGAGTTAGACACCGAATACAGAAAGGGTGGTATTTCAACGTTGACTCCACGAATCCTGGCGAACCCGCTTCACAGTCTCCCACCTATCCTACACATCCTGTATCCAATGGCAATGTTAAATTGTAGTGAAGGTGCATGGGGTCTTTCCGTCCCGTTGCGGGTACCCGGCGTCTTCACCGGGACCACAATTTCACCGAGCTCATGGCTGAGACAGCGCCCAGATCGTTACACCATTCGTGCAGGTCGGAACTTACCCGACAAGGAATTTCGCTACCTTAGGACCGTTATAGTTACGGCCGCCGTTTACTGGGGCTTCGATTCAATGCTTCGCCTTGCGACTAACATCCCCTCTTAACCTTCCAGCACCGGGCAGGTGTCAGGCCTTATACCTCATCTTTCGATTTTGCAAAGCCATGTGTTTTTGTTAAACAGTCGCCTGGGCCTTTTCACTGCGGCTGGATCGCTCCAGCGCCCCTTCTCCCGAAGTTACAGGGCCATTTTGCCGAGTTCCTTAGCCATGATTCACTCGAGCACCTTAGAATTCTCTTCCCGGATACCTGTGTCGGTTTGCGGTACGGGTTTTTATAACCTGAAGCTTAGCGGATTTTCTTGGAAGTCTGATTACCTGCACTATCCGCGCCCCCGAAGGTTTGCGGTACTATCGGCCTTCAGCTAAACATCCGGATTTGCCTGGATATTCAATACCTAAAGCCTTTAACGATCTATTCCGTCAGATCGCGGCAGTGTCACTACTCCGTCCCCACATCGCAGTTATAAAAAGTACGGTAATATTAAACCGTTGTCCATCGAATACCCCTTTCGGGTTCTCCTTAGGCCCCGACTAACCCTGATCCGATTAGCGTTGATCAGGAAACCTTATCCTTTCGGTGGGCGGGTTTCTCGCCCGCCTTATCGTTACTTATGCCTACATTTGCTTTTCCAGAAGCTCCAGCACAACTTACGTCATACCTTCGCCGCCGCTGGAATGCTCCCCTACCGTAAATAAATTTACCCATAGCTTCGGTGTACAATTTGATGCCCGTTTATTATCCATGCCCGATCGCTCGACTAGTGAGCTGTTACGCACTCTTTAAATGAATGGCTGCTTCCAAGCCAACATCCTAGCTGTCTGTGCAATCGGACCTCGTTAGTTCAACTTAACTGTAACTTGGGGACCTTAGCTGATGGTCTGGGTTCTTTCCCTCTCGGCGCGTGACCTTAGCACCCCGCGCCTCACTGCCGTGCATATTAAATAGCATTCGGAGTTTGTCTGGATTTGGTAGGATTTGACTCCCCCGCACCCAATCAGTAGCTCTACCTCTATTTAACTCTATCACGACGCTGTTCCTAAAAACATTTCGGGGAGTACGAGCTATTTCCCAGTTTGATTAGCCTTTCACCCCTACCCACAGATCATCCGGAAACTTTTCAACGTTTATCGGTTCGGTCCTCCAGTACGTGTTACCGCACCTTCAACCTGTCCATGGGTAGATCACAAGGTTTCGCGTCTACCTCCCCTGACTATGCGCCCTATTCAGACTCGCTTTCGCTTCGGCTTCATGTCTTAAACACTTAACCTCGCCAGGGAAGAGTAACTCGTAGGCTCATTATGCAAAAGGCACGCCGTCACTGGACCTGCCAGCTCCGACCGCTTGTAAGCACACAGTTTCAGGTTCTATTTCACTCCCCTGTTCGGGGTTCTTTTCACCTTTCCCTCACGGTACTGGTTCACTATCGGTCTCTCAGGAGTATTTAGCCTTACCGGATGGTGCCGGCAGATTCCCACAAGGCGTCTCCGACCTCGCGGTACTCAGGATACTACTAGGTTAGTATTACTTACGTGTACCGGGCTATCACCGTATATTGCCAGGCTTCCCATCCTGTTCCACTTCATTCTACTATACCACATCGTAGTCCTACAACCCCCATTATGCCGTAACATAATAGGTTTGGGCTCTTTCCCTTTCGCTCGCCACTACTCAGGAAATCATTATTATTTTCTCTTCCTCTGCTTACTTAGATGTTTCAGTTCGGCAGGTTTGCGTATTTTACGACTGGTCTTCAACCAGCCAGGTTTCCCCATTCGGAAATCCGCGGATCAATTCATATTTGCTAATCCCCACGGCTTATCGCAGCTTATCACGTCCTTCATCGCCTCTGAGAGCCAAGGCATCCCCTGTGTGCTCTTTATTACTTTCTTCTTCCTGTACCCTTTTGCGCATACAGAAATGCTTTTTTTGATTCTTTTACTGCCCTAAAGCAGCAAAGTCCTCTATTGTTGTTTGCTCTTCTTTTTTAACTTCTTCCAATATGTCAAAGAACTTTTCTATCCCG
>NZ_JARXOW010000005.1 GCF_030182585.1 Pedobacter faecalis
AAAAAGTTCTTGACAGCGGCAGAATTTTTTCTACCTTTGCAATCCCAAACGACGGGGACCTGACCGGCAGATACCGGAAAGGAGAAAAGAAAAGATTGAAAGGATGGGTTTTTTGAAACTGACTTCCGGAGGAATAGACCGGGAAGAAACTGAAGAGAGATTCATTTTGATATAGAAGGGCGAACCGCGACGGGGGACCCGAGAAGTTCATTAAAGAGATGTCATTTATAGCGCGAGCGAGGTAATACAGTACGGAATCGAAGTACATGATTGCCAAGCTTATTTTTAAGTCAATATCTAACAGACAATAATTAGAATAAAGACTATTATTAACATTTTAAGAATAGTCAGGAATTCAAACAACATTTTACAATGGAGAGTTTGATCCTGGCTCAGGATGAACGCTAGCGGCAGGCCTAATACATGCAAGTCGAACGATATTATCCAGCTTGCTGGATAAGAAAGTGGCGCACGGGTGCGTAACGCGTATGCAACCTACCTTAATCAGGGGGATAGCCCGGAGAAATCCGGATTAACACCGCATAAAATCACAGTACAGCATTGTACAATGATCAAATATTTATAGGATTAAGATGGGCATGCGTGTCATTAGCTAGTTGGCGGGGTAACGGCCCACCAAGGCGACGATGACTAGGGGATCTGAGAGGATGACCCCCCACACTGGTACTGAGACACGGACCAGACTCCTACGGGAGGCAGCAGTAAGGAATATTGGTCAATGGAGGCAACTCTGAACCAGCCATGCCGCGTGCAGGAAGACGGCCCTCTGGGTTGTAAACTGCTTTTATTCGGGAATAAACCTCAGTACGTGTACTGAGCTGAATGTACCGAAGGAATAAGGATCGGCTAACTCCGTGCCAGCAGCCGCGGTAATACGGAGGATCCAAGCGTTATCCGGATTTATTGGGTTTAAAGGGTGCGTAGGCGGCCTGTTAAGTCAGGGGTGAAAGACGGTGGCTCAACCATCGCAGTGCCCTTGATACTGATGGGCTTGAATGAACTAGAGGTAGGCGGAATGTGACAAGTAGCGGTGAAATGCATAGATATGTCACAGAACACCGATTGCGAAGGCAGCTTACTATGGTTTTATTGACGCTGAGGCACGAAAGCGTGGGGATCAAACAGGATTAGATACCCTGGTAGTCCACGCCCTAAACGATGAATACTCGCTGTTAGCGATATACAGTTAGCGGCTAAGCGAAAGCGTTAAGTATTCCACCTGGGGAGTACGCCCGCAAGGGTGAAACTCAAAGGAATTGACGGGGGCCCGCACAAGCGGAGGAGCATGTGGTTTAATTCGATGATACGCGAGGAACCTTACCCGGGCTTGAAAGTTACTGAATAACTCAGAGATGAGTTAGTCCTTCGGGACAGGAAACTAGGTGCTGCATGGCTGTCGTCAGCTCGTGCCGTGAGGTGTTGGGTTAAGTCCCGCAACGAGCGCAACCCCTATGTTTAGTTGCCAGCATGTTAAGGTGGGGACTCTAAACAGACTGCCTGTGCAAACAGAGAGGAAGGAGGGGACGACGTCAAGTCATCATGGCCCTTACGTCCGGGGCTACACACGTGCTACAATGGACGGTACAGAGGGCAGCTAGCTGGCAACAGCATGCGAATCTCAAAAAGCCGTTCACAGTTCGGATAGAGGTCTGCAACTCGACCTCTTGAAGTTGGATTCGCTAGTAATCGCGTATCAGCAATGACGCGGTGAATACGTTCCCGGGCCTTGTACACACCGCCCGTCAAGCCATGGAAGTTGGGGGTACCTAAAGTATGTAACCGCAAGGAGCGTCCTAGGGTAAAACCGATAACTGGGGCTAAGTCGTAACAAGGTAGCCGTACCGGAAGGTGCGGCTGGAATACCTCCTTTCTGGAGTAGGGTTGACTACTCGCTCGGCGCAAATGATATAAATGACGATAGATCTCAACAAGAAACACCCATAGGATGAAGCATCGTTTAGTGCTCCATACTGCAGTATAGACATATAGTCCCGTAGCTCAGTTTGGTTAGAGCACTACACTGATAATGTAGGGGTCAGCAGTTCAAATCTGCTCGGGACTACAGATGAATCTTAAGGGGGATTAGCTCAGCTGGCTAGAGCGCCTGCCTTGCACGCAGGAGGTCAACGGTTCGACTCCGTTATTCTCCACT
>NZ_JARXOW010000006.1 GCF_030182585.1 Pedobacter faecalis
TAAAGTTTTTTTTCGTGTCTCAAAGTTTTAAAACCCTTTCTAACACGATCAGCAGATCTTCTACTCAACCTCTCAATCACTGAAGCTTCCCTCAGCCAACCCCTTCCTCCGAAGCGGAGTGCAAAAGTAGAAAAAAATCCGCTCCCACCAAAACAAATCAGCCTTTTATTGGTTTAAGCAGCCTAACTTGTTAGCTTACAGCAGGGAAATTTTCATCCTTATTCCTCGCTTTCTTAAAAGGCGGCAGCCTTGTTTAGTTTGTACAGCTGTACCATAGCTAATAACTCCATATATATACATATAGTATGTCTTTTGTAATTGTAAGGATTTACCCGTTTAAATATCCGGTTCTTGTAAGGGTTATTCAGTATAAGACAACCTGTATAACTATATTAGGATAAAACAAAGTAGCCACC